>NZ_LZHO01000071.1:0-61980 GCF_001690895.1 Gilliamella sp. Nev5-1
GTTGTTGTGAATTATATCATCGTAAAATGATGTCGGCTCTACGTACCCACTCGGACACTGATGACTAAAATCAATATTAATAACCCTGTATTAGATATTTTTAAATAATAAAATAATAATTAATGAACAATTGTTATTTTATTATAAAATATGATAACCTGCTCGTTTGATAAACTGTAATTATTCTATTTAGTTAATATGCAAAATATTTTTAAGACATTACGTTCAAACAGTTATTCTGTTCAATGTGAATTATGTAGTATAAGCTCTCTTTGTCTCCCCGCGTTACTTAACAATAATTTAGATAATGTATTAGAGCGTAAAATGTCTTATGCCAAAGATGAAATTATGGTTAAAGCAAACACACCATTTACTAAATTTTATATTATTCATTCTGGTGCATTAAAGACTTTTGTTACAACGCCTGATAATCATCAGCAAATTAATGGATTTTATTTACCTGGCGACATTGTTGGTTTAGATTCAATTTCAACAAAATTATATAACAACAATATCCAAGCGCTTTGCAATACACTTGTTTGCCAGCTTAATTATGATGAATTGATGTCGCTGGTTGATCACCAAAAAGATATTAGAGAAATGGTACTTAATTTACTAAGTTCTGATATTTATAATTATCAAAAATTAGTACTTTGTTATTCTCAGAAAAAAGCCGATGAGCGATTAGCAACCTTTATATATTCACTTTATCAACGTTACAAACAAAGAGGTCATTCTTCATTAAATATTAAACTTATGATGAGCCGAGCCGATATTTCTAATTATTTGGGCTTAACAGTTGAAACCGTTAGTAGAAATTTATCAAAGCTTCAAGAACAAAATATTTTATCAGTTAAAGGAAAACATATATTTATTAAAGATTTAAATGCTTTGATGGATTTAGGCAAATAAATTTATTTATGTTAAAATAATCACAATAATTTATTGTAAGGTCTTAATATATGACAAGTTTAAAGAAAACATTTATTGCAGTAACTTTGGCTCTCACCCCTATTTCTTCATTTG
Organism: Gilliamella sp. Nev5-1; assembly: GCF_001690895.1. NCBI lineage: Bacteria > Pseudomonadati > Pseudomonadota > Gammaproteobacteria > Orbales > Orbaceae > Gilliamella > Gilliamella sp. Nev5-1. The sequence goes on from NZ_LZHO01000071.1 coordinate 1,027, forward strand.
CTGCCCAACAGTTAACTGAACAGCAGGCTAAAGATCTGCAGTCGTTTAAAAGCATAACTATCCGAGGGGCATTTTATACTGATAATGATTATGTTTTAGCTATGTCAAAAGCGGCAGATAAAGAAGGTGCCGCTTCTTTCTTTATAACAACAACCAATATCAGCCCGTCTAATGATACTTTACGTATTGTTTACGCTAAGCTATATAAGGCAGATGCTGCTAAAGCTGAAGAAAAAGCCGAAAATTTACGTAAATTCGAAGGAGTATATGAATATCCAAAATCTAAAGCAATTCGTTTAGAACCTTTCAATATTGTACGAATTCGTGGATATTTTCCTAGTGAATATGATATAAACCAAGCAATCGCTAAAGAAGCCTCAGCAAAAGGTGCTTATGCCTATTATATCGATTCACGTAGCGAGCTTGGTAGCAATCTACAAATTGCTGCTTATTTGTTTAAGAAAGATGCACCAGAACGTAAACTTCAACCTGAAGACGCAATTCCATATGATTCTGAGGCTGGCCAACTCGCTCTTGCACAAGGCGGAGATGCGGCTATGCAAGTGGAAAAACCGGGATATTATTCTCCTTCAGCTTTTAATGAAAAATTTTATGCTGATAAATTTAATAATAAAGTAAAAGTTATTCGTGAACCAGTAAATAATACAAAAACATCTACAGTAAACAGCACATCTACATCTGAGGTTACAGCAGTGACGACGGAGCCTCAACGCATAAATCGTTACACTGTAACGTTATCAGATGGGCGGAAAATTCAAGAATTAAATGATGCAACAGCGGCTAAAATGGTTGCCTTTGATACAATCAAATTTAGAGGCTACTATGTGACTGATCAGGAAATTTCTTATCAAGCAGGTAAACGCGCTATTGATGCTGGTGCCAAATATTATCATATCTCTCGAGTAGCCCATGACTCTAATGGGCCGAACATCACTGTTTTTGTTGATCTTTATCGATAACTTATACCAATAAATGGGCGCATTTCACTGCGCCCTACTTTTCTATCAAACAAAATTACTTAGCCAACTAACCACTATAATTCAGATTTTACTTTATCGATTTGTTGCTCAATACGTTTTGCGGAAATTGGATACGGAGTACCAAGTTGCTGAGCAAATAGATTCACTCTTAGCTCTTCAATCATCCAACGGATATTTATTACTTCTTCTTGCGATTTTGAATTTTCTGGCAAACTATTCACCCACGTTACATATTGCTTTTCAACCGTTTCTATGATGTTCAGCGATTGCTTATCTTTGGTAAAATTTACCATTAGTTTTTCAATTCTTTTTTCAATTGCGGATAAATAACGATTAATATCTGGTAGCCGTTTATAACCTGATTTTGCAACAAACCCTTTATAAACAAGGTGATCAAGTTGTTTTTTGATATCAGATAAAGAAAAGGCTAATGATAAATCAATGCGACCTTTTAGTTTTTTATTGATGTTATTATATAAAACCAAAATGGACTCAACCTGTTTTGCAATATCAACCACAGTTTCATTAATATTGCCTTTGGTATAATTTAACAATGACTGATAATTATCTCGATTTTGAATGATCTGATTATTTTTTTCAATCAAATAGTCAACAGCACAAGCAATGCAATCGTCAATTAAACTAAGCACCGTGCCAAAAGCATTAAAATACAAGCTTAATTTAGATTTATTCGGCAATTTTTCATGTAAATATTTAATTGGTGATGGTATGTTAAGTATAAGTAGACGTCTTAATCCTAGTTTAGTTAGTCTTTGTTGCTCATATTGATTATCGATTAATTTAATGCTTACTGAATTTTGGTTATCAATGATTGCAGGGTAAGCTTTAATAGTGTAATTTTTATGAGTTTCTTCATACACACTTGGTAACAAATCAAAAGTCCAATCAGTTAAATCATTCTGTTCAATTTGAACTGTCTTTTGGGTTGTTAACGACGATAATGCCTGTTGAATTTCGTTTTTAAGCTGTTCTTTTAGCAAAATTAGATCTTTACTTGAAGCAATTTCTTTGTTGTTATTATCAACAATGCTAAAAGTTATTTTCAAATAGTCGGGGATTTGATCTAGTTGCCAATCTTCAGTGGTAATTTTTACTCCTGTCATTTTGTGAAATTCAGTTTCTAAACTTTCTAACAAAGATTGGCCTGTCGAAATAGCTCTACGTAAAAACGCATCAGCATAGTTCGGCGCAGGGACAAGATTTCGACGCAATGATTTCGGTAATGATTTAATTAATGCAATGATTAAATCTTTTCGGAAACCAGGTACTTGCCAATCAAACCCTCTATTTTTGATCTGATTTAATAAATTAAGAGGTATCTTAATTGTGACACCGTCACGATTATGCCCTATATCGAATTGGTAACTGAGTGCTAATTTTAGATTGCCTTGGTGCCAAAAATCAGGAAAATCATTTAAATTAACTAATTCTGCCGACTGTTTGATCAACATCTTTTTCTCAACACTAAGAAAATCAGGATCAGATTTTTGTTTTTGTTTCCACCAAGTATCAAAGTGTTTAGATGAAATAACGGATTTATCAATTCGTTTATCATAAAAATCAAAAAGTTCATCATCATCGATTAAAATATTTTGTCGGCGAGACTTATGTTCAAGATCTTCAACTTCGCTGATTAATTTTTGGTTCTTTTTATAAAACTGATGACGAGTAAACCAGTCTCCCTCAACTAAAGCATGACGAATAAATAAAGAGCGACTTAACACAGGATCAATTTTACTATAATTTACTATTCGGCTAGCAACAATAGGCAAGCCAAACAAAGTCACTTTTTCATTTGCTATAGTCGTTCCCTGCTTTTTTGACCATCTCGGCTCGTTATAACTGTATTTCACCAAATGTTTAGCTATAGGCTCAATCCATTCTGCTTCAATTTTTGCTACGACCCTTCCCCATAGTCGGCTGGTTTCTACCAGTTCACTAGCAATACACCATTTTGGCTGATTTTTGAAAAGAGCCGAATTAGGAAAAATGGCAAATTTAATATTACGCGCCCCAATATACTCATGCTTTTCAAGTTCTTTCATTCCAACATGAGATAGTAAACCACTTAGTAACGATATATGTAATGAACGATAATCTGCTGTATTGCTATTAATTGGAAACGCTAATTGTTTTATCGTTTGCCTAATTTGTGTATAGACATCTTGCCACTCTCGAATACGGAGATAATTTAAAAACTCTTTTTGACATAATCGCCTAAATTGGTTACCAGATAATATATTTTGTTGCTCTTTAATATAATTCCATAAATTAATCAAAGAAATAAAATCAGAATCCTTGTCAACAAAACGACGATGTTTTTCATCTGAGGCTTGTTGCTTATCAAAAGGTCTTTCTCTTGGATCTTGAATTGACAAAGCCGCAGTAATTATCATTATTTCTTTAGTACAGCCTAATCGCTTTGCTTCAAACAACATTCTGGCCAACCTTGGATCGATAGGAAGCTGAGCTAAAGTTTTCCCTATTTCGGTTAAATGATATCGATTATGTTTGGTATCAATTGCGCCAAGTTCTTCTAATAAACGAATGCCATCACGAATATATTTTGAATCGGGTGCTTCAACAAAAGGAAACGCTGCAATATCGCCTAAACCGAGTGAAGTCATTTGCAATATAACTGAAGCTAAATTGGTGCGTAAAATTTCAGGATCGGTAAATTCGGGGCGAGATAAGAAATCGTGCTCATCATATAAACGAATACAGATACCATCTGAAGTTCGCCCACATCGGCCTTTTCGTTGGTTAGCTGATGCTTGAGATATTGGCTCAATTGGCAATCGCTGAACTTTAGTACGATAGCTATAACGACTAATTCTAGCTAAACCAGGATCGATAACATATTTTATTCCTGGTACTGTTAACGATGTTTCCGCCACATTGGTAGCAAGAACGATTCTCCTTTTTGTGTGGGGCTGAAAAATACGATTTTGTTCTGCTGTAGATAGTCTTGCATATAATGGCAGAATATCAGTATGGCGAAGATCTAATTTATTAAGCGTATCAGCAAGATCTCGTATTTCTCTTTCACCTGTTAAAAAAACTAATATATCACCTGCGCTTTCGGTTGATAGCTCATCAATTGCATCAATAATGGGTTGAAAATCATTATTTTTATCGCTATAGCTTTCATTTTCATTTAATGCTAGAGGACGATATCTTACTTCAACAGGAAAAGTACGGCCCGATACTTCAATAATCGGCGCTTGATTAAAATGTTTAGAAAAACGTTCTACATCAATAGTTGCTGATGTTATTATGACTTTCAAATCGGGACGTTTAGGTAATAGCTGTTTTAAATATCCTAAAATAAAATCAATGTTTAAGCTGCGTTCGTGCGCTTCATCAATAATAATAGTATCATATTGCAATAAAAGTCTATCTTTTTGAATTTCTGCAAGTAATATACCATCAGTCATTAATTTAATCAGAGTCGTTTCACTAACGTGATCAGAAAATCTCACTTTGAAGCCAACTAATTGTCCGATTTCTGTCTTCAACTCTTCGGCTATACGATTAGCCACAGAACGTGCAGCTAAACGCCGTGGTTGAGTATGGCCTATAAATCCTTTGACCCCTAACCCCAATTCTAAGCAGATCTTAGGTATCTGGGTGGTTTTTCCCGAGCCTGTTTCGCCAGCAATAATAACGACTTGATGATGCTTAATTGCATCATAAATTGCTTGTTTTTTTTCAACAACTGGTAAATTAGCTGGAAAATTAATTTTTTGGGGTAACAACGCTACTCTAGCTTGGTAATGTAAAATAGCACTTTGTATATTGGCATCTATATCAGCTATAGTTTGACTTTTTTGGGCTAGTTTAATAATTTTATGCTTATCTAAAAAAGTCATTGTATCAAGATCTTTTAGTTGTTTTTGCGTTAACATAGAGACCAAATATTTTATTTAAAGTAAAACTTAACTTCAATTATAGCAAATTTAACCTATTAGTAGGAGTTCAAATGAAAAAAACGTTATTGCTAATTTCACTATTTTCTTCTTCTTTGCTTATGTATGGTTGTAATGAATCAAAGAAAATACAAGATACCGATCTTATGCATCACCGTTTTGTGCTCACTAAAGCAAATGGCCAAGATATCTCTTTAGATGATCAAGCTGACATTATATTTGGTGAAAAGATGACTATAACAGGCAAAATGTGTAATCAGTTTTCTAGCCAGGTTACTTTGGATAGCGATAACATTAAAGGTTCAGGTGTTATAATGACTAAAATACTTTGTAATGATGAACAATTAAACCAATTAGACTATATCATTGAACAGTTAATAGTTAATGGCGCAAAGATCGATTTAACCAATAATCAATTAATCTTAAAAAATGAAAAAAATGAGCTGATTTACCAACTTAAAGATTTAATGTAATTCAAACATTTTATTGGCTTGATACTGTGGCTGAAATGCATCTATCTAGTGGCTATAATTAGTTTATTTTATAAGCAAAAATATGTATGATATAAAAAACTTTATTTAAAATACTGTTAAGAATATAATAAGGGTAATTTTTAAAGGATTTAACTTATTGATGAAATTATCATACTCTTCAGATATTTTAGGTGACTTTTGTAGCTGTTTAAAGCTACAAAAAGTACTTTTAGCCTATCTTACCAATGCCTTGTCATTGGTTTTTTTTTGCATAACGTTGATTTATCGAATTTTTAAATTAAAACATTAACATTAAATAAATTACTAAGTAGATACTATTATGAAAAAGACAAAAATTGTTTGTACTATCGGACCAAAATCTGAATCAAAAGAAATGTTAGCAAAACTATTAAACGCAGGAATGAATGTTATGCGTTTAAACTTTTCTCATGGTGATTATGAGGAACATGGTAACCGTATTAAAAACTTACGAGAAGTAATGCAGGAAACTGGTTTAAAAGCAGCAATTATGTTAGATACCAAAGGACCTGAGATCCGCACCATTAAATTAGAAGGCGGTAATGATGTATCACTTGTTGCAGGCCAAACTTTCACTTTTACAACCGATAAAAGTGTCATTGGAAATGCCGAACGAGTTGCAGTGACCTATGATGGCTTTGCGCATGATCTTAAGCCTGGTAATCGTGTACTTGTTGATGACGGTTTGATTGCTATGGATGTTAAAGAAATCAAAGGTAATGAAGTTATCTGTACGGTTTTAAACAATGGTGATCTTGGTGAAAATAAAGGTATTAATTTACCCGGCGTCTCAATTAAGTTACCAGCCCTTGCAGAAAAGGATAAAAACGACCTGATTTTTGGTTGCGAGCAAGGCGTTGACTTTATTGCTGCATCATTTATTCGTAAGCGTTCGGATGTCGAAGATATTCGCGCACACTTAAAAGCCCATGGTGGCGAGGATATTAAGATCATCTCAAAAATCGAAAACCAAGAAGGTTTAGATAATTTTGATGAGATTCTTGAAGCTTCCGATGGTATTATGGTGGCTCGTGGCGATCTAGGTGTGGAAATTGCTGTTGAAGAAGTTATTTTTGCTCAAAAAATGATGATCAAAAAATGTAATAAAGCATCTAAACCTGTTATTACAGCAACACAAATGCTTGATTCAATGATTAAAAACCCTCGCCCTACTCGTGCCGAAGCTGGCGATGTGGCTAATGCAATTATTGATGGTACGGATGCTGTTATGCTTTCTGGTGAAAGTGCTAAAGGTAAATACCCTTTAGAAACAGTCAATGTCATGGCAACTATCTGTAAACGTACTGATGGCACAATTCCAGCGTCATTAGAATTAACATCAAAAGAAGAAAAATTACGTATAACAGCAGCTGTTTGCTGTGGTGCTGTAGAAATCGCTGAGCGTCTAAATGCCCCACTTATTGTTGTTGCAACCCGTAGTGGTAAATCAGCTCGAGAAGTTCGCCATTATTTCCCAAAAGCTCGTATTTTAGCATTATCATCTAGCCAAAAAACAGTTAATCAGTTAGCGGTCACCAAAGGTGTAGAGCCTATTTTAATTGATTCAATCAACTCAACTGATGATTTTTATCGCTTAGGTAAAGAGATGGCAGTAAAAGTATGCGGTTTACAACAAGGTGATATTATCGTTATGGTTTCAGGCGCTTTAGTTCCAAGCGGCACCACTAATACAACTTCTGTTCATCGTATTTAAAAATTAAATTTTAATTTTATATAAAATAAAAAAGCTAGCTACCTGCTAGCTTTTTTTTTTACTTAAGCTATTCTGTACAAGATATTATTAATCGAGTTTGAAAAACTAAAATGATTGAAGAAAAAGTATATTTACCTAAAGAACTCAGTTGGTTGTCTTTTAATCAACGTGTTTTACAAGAGGCGGCAGATAAAAGTAATCCACTTATTGAACGTGTGCGTTTTTTAGGCATATACTCAAGTAACCTTGATGAATTTTATAAAGTACAGTTTGCTAACCTAAAAAAATATGTGCTTATTGAACAAGAACAAGCACATTCTTTGCCTAATGCTAAGAATTTATTGCGCCAAGTAAATCAAAAAGTTATCCAATTGGAATTACAATTTGATCAGCTCTACAATGAATTATTATTAGAAATGGCTAGAAATCAAATCTTTTTGATTAATGAACGACAACTTTCCGCCTATCAAGAAAATTGGATAAAGAATTATTATAAACAAAATCTTAGGCAGTACATAACCCCTATTTTGCTCGATAGCCATACAGAGCTTATTCAATTTTTAAAAGATGATCATGCTTATTTGGCTGTAGAAATTATTTGTGAAGATAATATCAGTTATGCATTACTGGAACTACCAACAGATAAAGTTTCTCGTTTTGTATTATTGCCATCTGAAGTGTCCACTAAAAATAAATCCATTATCTTTTTAGACAACATACTTCGATATTGCTTAACGGATATTTTTAAAATATTTTTTGATGCCAAAGAATTAAATGCTTATTCAATTAATATCAATAGGGATGCAGAATACGAATTAAACACCGAATTAGATAGTTTACTTGAGCTTATGTCTCAAGGTTTAAAACAACGTTTAACGGCACAGCCTGTACGCTTTACTTATCAAAAAGATATGCCAAAAGCATTATTTGAATTGTTAATTAATAAATTACGATTAACTGAACAAGAGGCGATGCCTGGCGGTCGCTATCCTAATTTTAAAGATCTGGTCAAGTTTCCTGATTTTGGACAGAAGAAGCTATTAAATAAAAAAATTTCAAGCCTAAGTTATAATCGATTTAAACAATTTCGTAATGCTTTTGATACAATAAAAGATCGCGATGTTTTACTTTATTATCCTTACTATTCTTTTGGGCATGTTCTTGAAATTATGCGCCAAGCCTCATTTGATCCTTCTGTTACGCATATTCGCATGAACATATATCGAGTAGCTAAAGACTCACGTTTTATTCATACTGCGATTAATGCTGCTAATAATGGTAAAAAAGTTACTGTAGTGGTTGAGTTACAGGCAAGATTTGATGAGGAAGCAAATATAAAATGGGCAAAACGGCTAATTAGTAGCGGAATTAAAGTCATCTATTCACAACCAAAACTTAAGATCCATGCCAAGTTATTTTTAATTGATCGTAAAGAAGATGATGGAATTGTTCGTTATGCTCATATTGGTTCTGGTAATTTTAATGAAAGAACGGCGGCCATTTATACCGATTTTTCACTATTAACCGCAGATCCAGCCATTACCGATGAAGTTAGAAAAGTATTTAATTTTATTGAAAACCCGTTCAAACCTGTATCATTCAACCATTTGCTTGTTTCACCGCAAAATACACGATTACGATTTTATGAGTTTATCGAACGGGAAATAAATAATGCAAAAGTGGGGAAACCCGCTGGTATCTATTTAAAGTTAAATGCAATAACAGATCAAGATATGATAGATCAACTATATCGCGCATCATGTGCTGGAGTAAAAATTAGAATGGTAGTAAGAGGAACCTGTGTATTGGTACCGCAAATTCCTAACTTAAGTGAAAATATCACGGTCACCAGTATTGTTGATCAGTTTTTGGAGCATGCTCGTGTCTATATTTTTGAAAATGATGGAAGAAAAGATACATATATTTCTTCCGCAGACTGGATGCCTCGTAATCTCGATAACCGTATTGAAGTGGGTGTAAAAATTTTCGATCCAATAATAAAATCAACTATTCATAATATTTTTGATATACAGTGCAATGATAACGTAAAAGCTCGCATTATTGATAAAGATGCCACCAACAATTATGTGCAAAGAGGCAATAAGAAAAAAACCAGAGCCCAATATGCCATTTATGATTATTTGAAACGGTTAGAATCATTTGAATAATGAATTGAGGATTTTAAAGTGGACAAATTCAATGAATATGCCGTAGTTGATCTTGGTTCAAACAGCTTTTATATGGTTATAGTCCGTATCATTGATGGCGCGATGCAAATTATTTATAAAAATAAAAAAAACATTCATCTTGCAACGGGGCTTAATGCTAATAACCAGCTCAATGAATCAAGCATTATACGAGGAGTGCAGTGCCTTGAATTATTTGCTGAACGATTAAAAGGATTTCCAGCTGAACATGTTCGTGTTATAGCGACGCATACTTTGCGTGTTGCCCAAAATAAGCATCAATTTTTGATGGCTGCAGCCAAAGTATTTCCTTTTCCTATTGAAATTATTTCAGGTCAAGAAGAGGCTCGCCTTATTTATTTAGGTGCCATGACGACAGAATCAACATCGTCAACTGATACCAAATTTGTAGTAGATATCGGTGGTGGATCGACTGAAATAGCAATAGGAAAAGGAAATGATTTAAAACCATTGCTTGTAGCTAGCCGTCCCATGGGGTGTGTAACTTATGCTAAGCAATTCTTTCATGATCAAAAAATCGATTTTGATTCATTTCAACGAGCAAGGCTTGCCGCCGAACAACAAATTGAAAGTATGATTCATATTATTAAAAAGCAGAAAATCACTGTAGCATTTGGATCATCTGGAACGATTAAAGCTATTTATCGTATTTTATTAGACATTGGTGTCTGTGATGGAATTATTACGCCTAAAAGGCTAGATGATTTAATTCGTTATATTTTGGAATTTAAATCTTGCCAAGATATTAACTACCCTTCACTTTCTAATGAAAGAAAAAGCATATTTGTTAGTGGGCTGGCAATATTTTGTGGTATTTTTTATGCCCTAGGCTTAGAGGCTTTACGCTTTAGTCCGTGTGCATTACGTGAAGGCGTGCTTTATGAACTCATTGATGGTCCTAATTTCCGAGATATTAGACAAAATACGGCTCAATTACTTTCCGATCATTACAACGTTGATCAGCGCCATGCAAAACAAGTGGTTAAAACTGCAAAATTTTTATTTTCTCAATGGCAACAACAAACACAAATCGTTATTCCACCTAGCTTAGAATCTATATTGTATTGGGCTGCGCAGTTGCATGAAGTTGGGTTAAAAATCAACTTTACCTCGATTCATAAACATTCGAGTTATATTTTAAAGAATAGTAATTTGCCGGGGTTTAATGAAGAACAACAATTACTTTTAGCAACGCTTGTTCGTTATCATCGAAAATCAATTAATATTGATGAAATCCCTTATTTCAGCTTGTTTGAATACAAGCATATAATATCAGCCATGCAAATGCTTAGATTATCTATTCTAATAAATAATCAGCGAAATACCGATCTAAATCTTGATGCATTTAAATTAAAATTATCAAAAAATAGACCCACCCAGATAACGTTAGAAGTTAATCAAGATTTTGTCGAAAAGAATAAATTAATCTTATTGGATTTAGAGCAAGAACAAAAATATTGGAAACCGATTGATGATTGGCAATTATCAATTAAAATTTGTCGCTATAAAATTAACTCAGTATAAAAATACCGCCAGTCAATGTGGCGGTATATAATCTTTAGTGTATATAATTAGTTATTAGCTAAGACCGATTATTTTCCACCATAAAATACCCACAGTAAATAAGATAGCCAAATTTATAATGCTACAAATAAACCCGACTTTCCACCAAGTTTTTACAGGAACAAAACCTTCAGCAAATAATAGCGGATTTCTTGCATTGGCAAATTGTGTAATTGAACCAAAATAGTTAGTACAAATAACTAAAGCAAAAATTGCAATAAATGTGGGTACGCCAAGAGCAATAGCTATCGATAAGAAAACTGGAAATAAAGCGGCGATATGCGCATTACCACTGGCAAAAAGATAGTGCAAATAAACATACGCAACACATAAAACAATCAGCACTAATAACCAGCTACTTTCACCTAAATAACCTTGCACTGCACTACCTATTGTATCACCTAACCATTTTGTCACACCAAGTTTATTGACTTGCCCTGCTATCATTAATAATGCCGCAAACCAAATTAATGTATCCCAAGCTGCTTTTTCACTTTTGATGTCATCCCAACTTAATACACCCGTTAAAAGCAAAATAGTCAAACCAATAAAGGCAGTTGTTGTTGAATCAATATTGAAGTTTTTACCAAAAATCCAAAGTGCTAATAATAGAATAACTGTTCCACCCATAATGATTTCTTTAACGGCGATAGATCCCATTTTTTTCAATTCTTCAGCAGCTAATTTAGGTGCTTCTGGTGTCTTTTTTAGCTCTGGGTTAGTTAAAAAGTAGATAACTAAAGGAATAATAATAAATGAAACTAAGCATGGAACAATAGCTACAATAAACCATTGTCCCCAGCCTAATGTGATATCTAGTGATTTTGTCACTAACTTAGCAGCTAATAAATTTCCAGTAAACGCCGTTAAGAACATTGCCGAGGTAATGTCATTGATATGGCTAATAGTTAACATTAAAAATGTACCAATACGGTTTCTTGATTCATCCTTAGGGCTAGAATTAAAATTGATAGCTAATGCTTCAGCTATTGGGTAAATAACCCCACCAGCACGTGCAGTTGTACTTGGAATCGCTGGCGCTAAGGCCATATCAGTGACAGCTAAACCATAGGCAAGTCCCAATGTATTTTTACCTAAGATCTTCACAAGATAATAGGCAATACGTTTACTTAAACCTGTTTTAATAAAGCCGCGAGCAATCATAAAAGCAATAACAATTAACCAAATTAACCCACTATTTAATTCGCTTAATGATACCTCTATAGCGTTTTTAGCACTTTCGGCTCCCGTTGGTCTCAATACTGCAAATACCGTAATGGCTAATAAGCCGATTGCACCAATTGGCATAATTTCAGCAACAATACACGCAATTGTTGCAATAAAGATAATGCTTGTTTGCCAACCTTCTTGACTGATGCCTTGAGGAGGAGATATAAACAACCAAAGTATTGCTGAAATTGCCGCAATAATTATAAATGGTAGCCATTTTACTGGCGGTTTTTTTACTACGTTCATAGTATTTCCCTTTTTAATTTAAATATAATTTTATTACACCGATGTAAATTCTTTCTTTTTTAAATCTCACAAATCCACCCAGAAAAAACTTCAATAAAATCAATGGTTTTTCTGACTGTTTTTTATTAAAACTAAGCTGTTATTAAATTAAAACAGTAAAAACAAAGATCTAATATAATCGTTATTTTTATCATTTTTTGATGCTAAGCCTGTTGATTAATCGGTGATTATTTTGTACTGAGTGTCAATTAGTTGAAAAACAAAATTATCTGGGTTTATTAATGCTATTGTTTTATTTTTTAACAAAAATATAGCTGATAAGTTTTGATGCTTTTGTAAATATTTTCTGCTGTTATCAAGTCCCCATCCATAAAATACCGTTGAGTAAATATCACCTTCTAATGAAGAGTTGGATATTACTGTCACACTGTCTAGTTCATTATCTAATGGATAGCCTGTCTTGGGATCTAATATGTGATGATAGAGATGATTGTTTTGTATAAAAAAACGTTCATAAATCCCCGATGTTACAACAGACTTATTTTTAACTTTAATAACTCCTGATAACTTATCATCAGTTGCAAATGGTTTTTTTAGCCCCACATGCCAATAGCTGTTTTCATTGGTTAAAGGGCTACCTAAAGTTAATACGTTACCACCTAAATTAATAATACCTTGATAAACTTGATATTTATGTAAAATTAATTTGGCAACATCGGCAATATACCCCTTAGCAATTGCGCCTAAATCAATTTCCATGCCGAATTTTTTCAAAAAAACAGAACGATTATTTGTATCTAGCTCAATATTATTAGGATCTGTTAACAATAATCGCTGTTTAATCAATTTTGCTGGTGGAACTTGTTGCCCGTTGAAACCAATTTTCCAAAGTTTAACTAAAGGACCAATGGCAAAATTAAAGCAACTATTGAAATGCAAACTGACTTTTTGTGCTTGTTCAATCAAAGAAAATACCGAGCGACTCACAGTAACAGGGTGACTGCCCGCAGCTAAATTGATTGACATGACTTCTGATATTAACCTATTTACAGTCAACTTATCTTCAAGCAATTTAATGCTGTCAAAAACGGCCCGTGCAACGGTGTCATTAGGCTCTATAAGCGTTAATGACACCGTTGTTCCCATTAAAGTTTGAGTATATTTATAACTCGACCTTAACATACTAAATAAGCCCCAAATTGCTACAACTCAATTAACTTTTTATATAATAGGCAGCTTTTTTACCTGCTTGCATACCGAAAATAATGATATCTGCAACCGCATTACCGCCTATTCGGTTTGCTCCATGTATTCCCCCCACAACTTCGCCTGCAGCAAAAACACCTTGAATGACATTTTTATTAGCATCTAAAACTTGTGTTTGAGTATTGATAGTCACACCGCCCATAGTATGGTGAACACCAGGAGCAATTTTTATTGCATAAAAAGGTGCTTTTTCTATAGGATGACGTATGCCCGTTGTTCGGCCAAAGTCCTGATCGTGCTTAGTAATGGCAAACTGATTATAGCGCGCTACTGTGTTAGCTAATGTGCGACTATCAATTGATAACTCTTGTGCTAATTCTTCAAGAGTATTTGCTTGAGTGACCAGCTGATTTGAGACATATTCTTCCACCGCTTTATTTTCATCACGAACTTGTTGATCAAATAAGATATAAGCATAATGTTCAGGTAAATGAATAATTTCTGCTGATACTTTATCTCGGGTATCAAGCTCATTAACAAATCGTTGGCCTTTTTGCGATACGAGTATCGCCCCACCACCTCGAATAGATTCAGAAATCAAGTAAGAAGATGTTTGTTCTACTGTTGGATGAATTTGGATTTCACCCATATCAACAGTTCCAGCCCCAAGTTTTTCCAATATCATAATGCCAGAACCCGTTGCACCTTTATGATTGGTGGTAACAAAACCTTTAAGATCAGGGCGATATTTTTCAACCATGGCAGTATTAGCACTAAATCCACCTGTTGCGATAATAACGGCCTTAGTTTTTATCACGCGAGTTGAGCCATCTTCTTCAGAAATTTTAACGCCAATGACTTTATTGTTCTCAGTGACAATTTCAGTAACCGCAGTATCTAACATAACTTCAATACCACGCTTATTGATATTTTTAACTAGACCACTAATTAAAAAACCACCAACTGCCGCCCCGCTTTCTGGGCGATGGGTTCGATCAATGCTCATTCCCCCTGTGGTTGTAATACCACTTAATTCAATATCATTATTATCTAACCAATCGATAGCCTCTGGTGCATTTTCAACAAAGTATCGTAATAAGTCAGGATTATTTTTATTTTTTCCACCTGCCATAGTTTCTTTATAAAAAAGCTCTTTACTATCGACAATGCCTTTGAGTTTTTGGAATTTAGTTTCCGCAGCATTCATACCTGCCGAAGCTTTATTAGTATTACCACCAATCACCGGCATTTGCTCAACAATAACAACCTTTGCGCCATAATCATGTGCTTGAATAGCTGAGGCAAGCCCCGCGCCACCACTACCAACAACGACAACATCAAAAGAAAGATCATCAGGATCCCCCCCTTCGGCAATAATTGCGTCTTTGTTAGATTTTGCCATTGCTTTAGTTACAGCTTTCTTAAATGCTTCACATTGTGTTGTTGCTCCAGAGATAGCATCAACATGTGGACTATTTGAATCAATAATTCTATGTTTAATTTCAGTAAAATTATTTAAAACTTCACTATCAAAATTTTGCGCATTAACTAATTGTATATCTTTTA
The DNA here is from genome assembly GCF_001690895.1 of Gilliamella sp. Nev5-1. Lineage (NCBI taxonomy): Bacteria > Pseudomonadati > Pseudomonadota > Gammaproteobacteria > Orbales > Orbaceae > Gilliamella > Gilliamella sp. Nev5-1. The sequence continues at coordinate 16,222 of NZ_LZHO01000071.1, forward strand.
TAAAATCCTTACCTAACTCAACGTTAATTAAAAATTCATAAGATTCATCATTAACTTTCTCTTGATACTGACCTGGTTTGAACTTTTTCACATTAAGGTTAGCATCACGAATCAAACTTTCAACAAGGGAAAAATGCCATAAAGGCTCAGGAATATTAAGCTCTTCCCGTTTATCACTATTGATAAATAGTTCTAACTTTTCCCCTTTTTTAATGCGACTAACCCAATCAGGATAAGCAATACAAGCACGACCGACAGCAACTAAATCATAGCCATTTTTAAAAGCTGCATCGATATCACTTTGATTAACAACATTACCGACCCCCACAACAGGAATTTTAGCTAATTGCTCAGATCGCATTGCAACATATTTATTGATTAGTGGTGTTGTATCTTCGGTATCAACGATCGAAGGTCTTAAAATCGACCCCATTGAGAAATGAACATAATCAAGCCCTTTTGCAGCCAGTTTTTCAAGCAAATACATGGTATCATCAAAACGAATACCAGGGACTTCTAGCTCTTCGGGGGAAAACCGATATCCAACAATAAACTCAGGAGTTGCATATTGTTGAATCATATTATGTGTGATATCTAAAATCGCAAGCGGGAATCGAGTACGATTATCACGACTCCCCCCCCATTTATCATTACGTTGATTTGAATTAGGTGAGTAGAATTGTTGAATTAAATAAGTATTTGCGCCATGAATTTCTACACCATCAAAACCAGCCTGAATAACACGACGCACAGCTTGACCAAACTTGTCAATCATTTCATCTACTTCTTCAGCCGTTAATTCAACGGGAGTTGGAGCATTCGGGCGTGGAGCAGCAATGGCACTCGGGCCTACTGGTGATTGGCCGCCAATTAACTTTGGCTCAACCATTCGTCCACCATGATAAACTTGAATAATAGCTTTAGAACCTTGCTCTTTGATAACTTTAGCTATTTTTGCTAATCCCTCAATTTTATCATCACTATCTAAGCCAATTGCGCCAGGAAAAGCTAATCCTTTATTATCAACAAAGCCACATTCGACTATCACTGTGCCAATATCACCAGCTCTTACCCGATAGTATTCAATCAAGTCATGCGTAACAGAACCATCATAAAAACCTGAGCAGGTTGTCATTGGCGCCATCATGATGCGATTTTTTAATTCTACCCCATTTGGTAACGTTAACGACTTAAATGTAAGTTGATTTGTCATTTGATATACCTAATTATTTTATTTGAATTCATTTATTGGCAATTATGATAGCATCCCAAACAACAATTCTCTATGTGAATTCAGTCTATCAATACATTAAGTATCAATTTTTCGACAGTATTTTTTACATATTTATTAATGAATTAGGCATGCATCGTTTTTAGAATCGACAAAATTACTTCGTTTTCATATTAAAAATCATTAAATTTAATATATCCAAGCAGAAAAAATCTAAAAAAAAACACTGTAACTATTTCATTTAGTTACACATTTTCTATTATTTTTATGTTGAACTTTAATTTTGTTTAGATAGAATGTCTTGAAACTAACACAAAGAGAATATCGTATATGTTTATAACACCGATTGAGCTTTTAACATTGAAACCCACCTTTAATTCTCTTTCTGCCCTATTTTTTAATCCTCCTTCATGGAGGATTTTTTTTGTTGCAAAAATCTTTTCTTTTTATTCTCGTTATAAATTCAAAGCCAAAAATCAATTTTACTTTAAGAAAGCGCATAATCAGGAGATAGCATGAAATCTTTAACACCTTTTTATAATCCAAGTATAAGTTATGAAGATAATTATGCTCAAGGACCCTTTGGGCTTTTTGCACAATTAGATAAATCACAACAGATTCCAACAAAACCCGCAACGTTCTTAAATATTGATGTCAATTTACCATTCGGTATGCCAGCAGGCCCATTATTAAATGCCAATTATATCAAAGCAGCATTTGCTTATGGATTTGATTTATGTGTGTATAAAACAGTTCGAACTAAGTTTCATAAATGTCATCCTTTACCCAATGTCTTGTCTGTTCATCCTAAAGGTAAACTATCGTGCAACTTAGATACAGTATTAGCAGATACTAATTATAATCAACCTCTATCAATTACCAACTCATTTGGTGTGCCTTCATTTTCACCCGACATTTGGCAACCCGATATGGCTGATGCGGTACAATCGGCTGGCCATGGGCAATGTGTAATCGGTAGTTTCCAAGGTACACAAGGGCATGGAGAAATAGAAAAAGATTATGCTCTAGCGGCAAAATTAGTGCATGAAACTAATGCACCTATTCTTGAAGCAAATTTAAGTTGCCCGAACGAAGGGGCAAGCAAGCTACTATGTTTTGATGTAGATAAAGTTGAACGAATTGTAAATGCGATAAAAACAGCAGTGCCTGATCGCCCTCTTATTTTAAAACTGGCCTATTTTCCTGATAATGAAAGAATTATTTCTTTATTAACTCGTGTGGGTACTATTATTGATGGTTTAAGCACCATCAATACGTTATCGGCAAAACCCGTTGATGCGAACGGTCACCCCGCCTTAGACGAAAACAGAAAAGAAGGCGGAATTTGTGGTGATGCCATTCGTTGGGCCGGTTTAGATATGGTGAAACGTTTAGCCAAATATCGCAAAGAGATGGATCTAAAATTTGCTATTATTGGTGTAGGCGGCGTTAGCACTAGCGAGCATTATCGTCAATTTATAGACAATGGTGCTGATGCAGTTATGAGCGCAACAGGTGCTATGTGGAACCCATTGCTAGCAATAGAGATCAAAAAAAGCCTTTAATATCAGCCAACCATAGTCTATAAAGGTTACAGTGTAACTTACTACTGTAACCTTGTTTTCACAATTCGTCTTAAATTGATAATACAAGATGATATATATAGCAATAAAGATGCCTAAATAACTAGTTGCCATTTTAACAAAATAAATGATTAAAATTGCTGTACGGGATATAGAAACCGCTAATTGTCGAATTTTAAAAAATATATTCTAATAAAATTCAAATATATTTTGACGCCATTTACTCTTTAACTAAAAAACAGTATATCAATAATATTTGCTTATCTATTACTGATTGATCATTAAAAAAAAATAATAATCGCTAATGAAATATACAATCACTTTGAAGAAAAAAGACTATCCTTACATAAATTAGAGATTTTGAATATATTTAGGAAATATTAATTGTAGAAAATCATTTTACATTACAAGAGGTGTAGCTTAAATTCTAGACATTGATTAGCGCATCGCTTACTTAGATAGCCAAGTTTGCTTAAAAAAGTTTAAATAAAATTTAGCAAATTATATATGGGCTGGGCAATGATTTTATACTAAAACTCACATCTACCTGAAATTTTTGACGGAAATAATGCGGATTTTTTATTTCTCAATATAATTGGAGGAAAGCTAACTTTAAAAATTAGAAAACACAATAAGCATGGCAACTTTTGACAAAAATTATTAGCATATTCGTAGAGGTCATTAGACTATAATGGAAAATTTGATTGGTATAACTACTGTATGGAATTGGCGGAACGGACGGGGCTCGAACCCGCGACCCCCTGCGTGACAGGCAGGTATTCTAACCAACTGAACTACCGCTCCGCTTTTTAGTCACTTAGATGAAGAACATCTAAAGTAGGCGCAATATTAAAGATTATTTTTAGTCTCGTCAATAAAAAATTTTAAATTGAAATTTAATTGAATACAAAACAATCATTGCAACGAATTCCATAATGCACCGCCACATTTTTTATCAATTTTCTTCAAAACTGCCTCATGTTCAAAAAGCTCATCTTCTGTTGCTTTAATGACTTTTAAAGGAACCCCATTACGCTCTACTCTTTTTATTGCATTAGGTTCAGATGAAGATAAATTATTGTCTTCTGAACTAAATGATAACGTCGTTTGTCCCCCTGTCATAGCTAAATAAACTTCAGCTAGAATTTCGGCATCTAATAAAGCACCATGCAACGTTCGATGAGAATTATCGATCTGATAGCGTTCACATAATACATCTAGGTTGTTACGTTTACCTGGAAATAGGCGCCTTGCCATAGACAGGGTATCAGTAACAAGACAATGATCAGCAGTTTTAAAATCTAGCCCACAAAGACGAAATTCATAATCCATAAAGCCTACATCAAACGAGGCATTGTGAATGACTAATTCGGCACCATCAATAAATTTAATAAAATCGTGGGCAATATTTTTAAAAATAGGTTTATCTTTAACAAATTCATCACTTATACCGTGGACTTTAAAAGCTTCCTGATCAATCAAACGTTCTGGGTTAATATAAACATGGAAATGATTACCCGTTAATCGGCGATTTATGACTTCAACAGCACCTATTTCGATAATCTTATGACCTTCATAATGATTATTACCCTCTTGATTCATACCTGTTGTTTCTGTATCTAATACGATTTGGCGTGTAGGATTATGTATCACTTTCTTCTCTTTTATATCAGTAATTGGGGAAAAACGTTTTTAATGGTATAGTCTAACACCAAAACCCTTTAATGTTGATACCTGATACCTATAGATGAAATAAGGTCAAATGGTTAAATTTGTGGGAGGAAATCAACAAACAAAATAAAGCCCAATTATTGCATGCTTTCAATTGTAATAAAAAATTTAACTAAAACAACAAACTTGATCAACAATATTGAGAAAAGAAATCAGAACATGCTAAAAAAGATAGAAATATATACAGATGGTTCTTGCCTTGGTAATCCAGGTCCTGGTGGTTATGCGGCTATTTTAAAATATAAAGAAACTGAAAAAATATTATCAGAAGGTTTTTTTAAAACAACGAATAATCGCATGGAATTATTAGCTGCGATTGTTGCTTTAGAAAAATTAAAACATCCCTGTCAAATTGAACTATATTCTGATAGCCAATATTTGCGTAATGGGATTATCAATTGGATAAATGGCTGGAAAAAAAATGGCTGGAAAACAGCCAACAAAAAACCCGTAAAGAATGTCGACTTATGGAAAAGGCTTGATGAATTAGTGCAACCTCATAAAATTGAGTGGATTTGGGTCAAAGGTCATGCAGGGCATATTGAAAATGAACGTTGTGACATTATAGCTAAAACACAAGCTCAATCCCCTACTTTACAAGATATGATATTTGAACAATCTGTAGATAATTAACTTATAAAATAGTGTTATTCAACAAATATAAATTAACTTGCTTTAGAAAAATAACTAATGGTATAAACGTAATATGTATCAATTACATAGTATTAAATCCTTAAAAGACAATTATATTTGGATTCTAACTAATCCTAATAATCAAGCTGTGATTATAGATCCTGGCGAAGCTGAACCTGTGATTAATTATATTAATAAACATCAATTATTACCCCTTGGAATTTTAATTACTCATCACCATATCGATCACACTGGGGGGGTATATGAATTAAAAAATCAATATCAAAATATTGAAATATACGGCCCTAGCGAAATTGATTTACCAATTAATTATCTTGTTAATCAAAATAGCGTTTGTATTGGTGATTTTAATTTTACTGTCATTGCTGTACCAGGGCATACGCTTGGTCATTTAGTATATTACTGTAAGCCTTTTTTGTTTTCTGGAGATACTTTATTTTCAGCGGGTTGCGGTAGAATTTTTGAAGGTACTTATCAGCAAATGTTAGATTCGCTAAATCATTTAAAAAAACTACCTAATGATACTTTAGTTTGTGCAGGGCATGAATATACTCTATCCAATTTAGCATTTGCCTCTCAAATGCTACCCGATGATGAAAACATCAAAAGCTACTTAAATTCGATCTCAAAACAATCGCAAACATTACCGTCTATTTTGTCTAAAGAAAAACAAATTAATTTATTTTTGCGATGCCATGAAAATCAATTGCAAAATAAATTCAATTTTAACAATGAATTAGATTTGTTTGTTTTTTTTAGGAGCCAAAAAGACATTTTTTAGGTATAATACCGAACTCAATTTAGATGAAAACTTACGAACCAATGAAAAAGTTATTAATATTTACAGCGTTATGTTTGTTTTTAATCGCATGTCAACATAATGGACCGCGATATAATCCTATAGTTAAAATAAAGTATTCCAGAAACACAGCTAATAATATAAATAGTTCTCGTAATTATGCATCTATCACGCAAAATCCATGGCAATATATGCTTAATCAAATTGACGCATATATTCCAGAAAATAGTCGCGTTAATGCAGAGAGAGAACGATTATTACGTAATCCTAAAGGATTTGAAACGATTGCTTCACGTTCAGAGCCTTATGTCTATTACATAATAAATCAACTTCGTAAAAATAATCTACCTGCTGAACTAGCTTTAATTCCTCTTATTGAAAGTGCTTATGATCCACTTGCAACATCATCAGCACAAGCAGCGGGATTATGGCAATTTGTTCCAATTACAGCTAAAGAATACGGACTACAACAAAGTAGTTCATTTGATGCTCGTCGGGATCTTATTGCATCCACTAACTCGGCTATTTCTTTGTTACAAAATTTAAATAACCGTTTTAACGGCGATTGGTTATTAACTTTGGCGGCTTATAATGCTGGTGAAGGTCGAATAAGAAGAGCCATTGAAAAAAATCAGGCTAAAGGTTTACCAACTAATTATTGGGCACTAGAATTGCCGACAGAAACTATGCATTATGTCCCTAAAATTTTAGCAATTATTGATATTGTTAAGAATAATAAACGATATGGAATTAAGTTACCTGATTGTAATTATGAAAACTCACTTGTTAGAATTGATATATCTAAAAATATTTCGTTAGCTAAAATTGCTAAATACTCTAAGTTATCACTTGATGAGTTAACAACATATAATGCAGGGTATGTGCAACAAACAGTAAATGGTCCTTTCCATTTGCTTGTTCCTTATGCTCATGCGGCAGATTTATTTAAAAAATTACAAGCAGATAACCTTGTTGTCAATGAGGTTACAGAACTTCTACAAGATACTCCTCGTACTAATATGCCATTTGAATTTAGATCTGGCTTTATGCAAAACAATAGTATTGCACGTAAAGAGAGTTTTTCTAGAAATGTGAAAAAGATTGCCTATCTTGTCAAAGCAGGTGATAGCCTTTACTCTATCGCTCAAAGTTATCGTGTAAAGATTACCGATATATTGCAGTGGAATAATCTTAAGAATTCTAAAGTACAAGAAGGCGATATCTTAACAATCAATCTTGCTAATGCAAATCCAATCTAAAATTGACTAATAGAGGATTATGATCTGAAGCTGTTGTACTAATGATTTCAGCAGCATTAAGTTGTAATCCTCGATAAAAAACAAAATCAAGTGGTTTTCCCATAAATGTTTTTCGAATATCCACAGGAAAATTAACAGGCTTAAGCTCAATTGAGCGCACAAGATGATACAACAAATTTAGTCGCTGTTTGCTCCATGCATTAAAATCCCCTGCTAAAATAACTGGACCGTTATGCTCTTTTATTCGAATTAATAGCATACGTATTTGTTGGCGGTAGGCTTTTACACCAATACTGAAATTTACAGCATGAATATTCGCAACTAATAATTGTTTTTTAGAATTGTTGATAGGATAAATAGTAATTAAAGCAGATTTAGGGACACGAATTAGTGGCTCTCTTTCTCTGAAAGAAAAAAGAGAAGCTGGTAATACATCTGAAATTGTCATTACGCCAGCATAAATATCATTAAAACAATATGCTGGAACATGATCGGCAATTTTATTATGTTGTGAAATAAAATTAAGTAACGGTGATGTGGTTTGAGCTTCTTGTAATAAAATCAGTTTAGTTTTATCAGCATGTTGTTTAAGAATATCGATACAATCAGCTTTTTTTTGTTTAAAAATATTCCAAACTAAAACCGAAAAGGAAGTTTGATCGATTAACGGCTTATTTACTATAATTGGTTGATTAGGCAAGATTAACTCAACTTCATTACTTGCCTGATATCGTAATGTATAATGTCGTTTTTTAAACATCTTTTCCGTTCAACTTATTCTTCAAATATTCATCAAAAGATAAAGTATCACTCTGCTCTTTTTTGTTCTGTTTTTCAATAGATAAATTACGTTGTTGAACAAAATCACCATCAGTTAATAATGCTAAAGGCTCAGCAATAAGCTGTTTTCTATATTGACTTGCTAAAGCTAAACCAAATTTTTCCGTACCTAAATCACTTATTGCTTGCAATGTTCTTGCTGATAAAGTTAATTCAGGTTGATCAAACATTAAGTCTAAATGCTCGCAGACAGTGCGATAGTTTTTTTCATCGTCTTGATGATCTAAAACATCAGCAACACGTAATAAGTCTTTAAATAATTCATGCCCAACTTTAGCCAAAGGCTCTCGATAGCTATCACAACCCATACCGATTTCAAGTCCTGGTTTTCGACCCTCCATAATGACTCTATTCCAATTTAGTTTAGCACATTCAAGCTCTTGGCTACTCATTTCAGGAGCAGGTGCTAATGCACACCAAATTAAAAAAAGATCAATAAAGCGTATTTGCTCTTCGGTAATACCCACCGGTGAAAAAGGATTAACATCTAATGCTCGCACTTCAATATACTCAATACCACCACGCAAAAGAGCATCTGACGGTGACTCCCCTGCCATTGGTACTCGTTTAGGTCTAATTGGTGCATAAAACTCATTTTCAATTTGTAAAACATTGTCATTTAATTGGCGATAGTGGCCATCAACCTTAATACCTAACTTAGCAAATTCTGCTGACTTGGTATGAGTTGCACGTTTTAGGCCTTCAACATAGGTATCTAAATGATTAAACGTAATACCAAGCTGTTTTTGTGCATTATTTGTATACCCAATGTCACTTAATCTTAATGAGGTTGCATAAGGTAAATAACAGTTTCCATTAGTCTGCTCAATAAATGCTTTAGCTTTTTGTAGATCTTGAATAAATGAAGAACACATCGATGGCGATGCACCAAATAAATAAGGAATAACCCAACCGAAACGATAATAATTGCGAATTAGCGTAAAATAGCCCTCCGAAATGACCGCTTTACCTTCTTCGGTATTTTTTACTCCATCTCTTGCTTGCCAAAATGCAGTGGGCAATGAAAAATTATAATGAACCCCCGAAATTGTCTGCATCATTGCGCCATAACGGTTTTTTAACCCTTCTCGGTAAACTGTTTTAAAGCGCCCTTCATTTGAAGTACCATATTGTGCAAGGATAATATCTTCTTCATTAGCAACAAAACAAGGCATGCTTAAAGGCCATATCATTTCATCACCAATATTTACACTAGCATAACGATGCAAATCACGCAAAAATGTCAACATATAGTCAATATTGCTATTAACGGGGGTAATAAACTCTAACATTGATTCGGCAAAATCAGTCGTTATCCACGGATGAGTTAATGCTGCCCCAATTTTTGGCGGAAATGACGTTTTTGACAATGACCCATCAGGCAAAATGCGTAAAGTTTCACGTTCAAGACCTCGTTGAATACCTTGTAAAATGGTATAGTGTTTTTCTAACCAACTAAGTGCTTTTGAGACATCAGGAATCATAATCTTGCTTTTCCTACATTAAGTTTTTATAAGGTTAATATTATCATAATTTACTCGTTACTATAGATCATTTTGGCATTTTGTGAATGGCTAAAATAAATAACGCGTGTTGTAGAAATAAAATAAAAAATAATGCTACCTATTATCAATAGTTAAAACTATCGAGATAAATTTTTATCTATTGCATAGATAGTATTTACTAATCATAATTGAAATCATGATCAATAGAGTAAACATTATGCCTACTTTGATGCAATTCCCTTGTGGTTATGTACTTAAGGGTTTGAGGATAATTACATGAACACATTGTTTTCGACATATAGCCACTGTTTTGGCATTAACATTAAGAGAAATAAAGCAATAGAAATTAGAAAAGCCATAATTCATAATTTTAGAAAGCCTTTTATAAAAAAAGATATAAAAACGCATGGTCCTTTATGGAGTCAATATATTGCGCCTCAAGGGGCAATTGATATTAATAATCTTGATATAGATAAAAACATATCGGGTTATGTGTTAATTGATGGAAAAGGCAACAATCTACATCTATTTTTATCTTCTTTAGAAAAGTTTTTATCCTATCTTGAAAATAGAAATGATGGGATATTTCCGCCCATTTATTTTGTAAATAAAGATTTTACTTTTTGCCTTGCTGAAAATGGAGAACGTGGTTCAATGAGGCCAGTTTATGTTTATAAAGGTAAGATAATCTAAAATTAATAAAAAATAATTATCAATTTGGGCATTAAGGCACAGCTACTATTACCTATATATCAATATAGGAATCAAATGTATTATGTGGCAATGAACCAAGAAATATCCGATTTGAATCATTCCACAATGATTAATTGATAGTAATAGACTTGCTCGTTTGCTTCTCAATCATTTGCCGTGCAAATACGATACCACCTACCCCAACGTCTTGTTAAAGCAATCAGTGCTCCATAGGTGGTTCAATAAATTAGAGGCAATTTCATGAACTAGGGCTATCGCTGTTTTATATTTAAATTTACGATTAGGTTATCGCTTTACTACATAAAACTGGCGATTTAAAAAACTTGTTGGCTATGCTTTTTAAAACCAAAATTTAGATGATGCCAATAGTTACACCTAGCATTTATTCAACAACTCTAGCGCTGAACTTATGGAAAAATTAAAGCTTTTTATTTTCATGTGCACTCTTTTTTTTCAACAAAATTAAAACTTCCATATGAGCAGTATGTGGGAACATATCAAATAATTGCGATTTAGTAATTTGATAATTATTTAACCATTTTAAATCTTCAACAAGTGAAGATAAGTTACAACTTGAATACATAATATAATTAGGCGACATTTGTTCTAAATACTGTGAAAGCATTTTGCCAGCTCCCCGCCTTGGCGGATTTAGCAATACTAAATCAGGAATCTTTTGTTCAGCAATAGCATACTGGGTAGCATCAAGCGATTTAAAAATTAACTGTTTAAATCCCAGATTATTAGCAGATTTTGTTGCGCACTCAATTGCATCTGGGCTAATTTCAATCCCTGTTAATTGAATATTTTTCTTTATTCCTTGGCTGACACAACTTAATCCAAAACCACCTACGCCACAAAACAGATCCCAAATAGAATAGATAGGTAAATTTGCAATCCAGTCACTTGCTGTTTTATAAAGATTGCTAGCAACATCAGTATTAGTTTGAAAAAAGCTTTTAGGTTTAATAAAAAGAGGAACACCATTTAAGGTCATGGGTAGGAATGGGCTCTTTGTTAAAACTAACTCTTCGTCGCCTTCTAATATTGCCGCATGATTAGATTGTATATTTATTGATACCACCAATAAGTTTTGAATTTTTTCTTGTAATTGTTTGAAAGAATTATTTATTCTATCAACAAACTTGTGCGATTTTAAAATAAATCGGATCATAAAACAGATTTTATCATCTATTTTACTTTCGGTAATGATAACAAATTTTAACTCCCCTTTCCGCTTATTGATGTTATAAGGCACAAGCTCTTGTTTACGGATGAAAGTTCGAACCAGTTTTAAAATATTTTGCATACTATTTGAGTAAAGAGGACAATCACATAAATCGACCATCTCATTTTCCGTTTGTATACCCAAAATAGGTTTTTCAACAGTACCTAGCACCGCCATTTTTGCTTTATTACGAAAAGCGGTTTCATGGCTAGCAAATGGCTCTTTGACGTCGGTTGGTTTAAACTGATTTAATTGTTGTAACAGCTTATTTTGTTTTTCGGCTAATTGTATGTGATATGGGCGGTCTAACCACTGGCAAGAAAAACATTTTTTTTGCTGATAAAAACGACATTGCATTAATATAAAAACCTTTTTTATAATGAATTATTATGGATTGAATTCACTCTAATAAATAAGTATTGTTTTTTATTTTATACTAAAACATATAGCTTCCTGAAACTTTTTTACAAAAATATTAAGTAAAATACCCATTTAATCCGCTAGTATGATTTGACGAAATAGCGGTGTATGATAGGATATTGTCATTACTATTACAGGAAGAATTTAATGTCTATTAAGTTAAAAACCCCCGCAGAAATCGAAAAAATGCGCATAGCTGGTAAGCTGGCGGCTGAAGTTTTAGAAATGATTGAAGCCTATGTAAAACCAGGCATTAGTACAGGTGAATTAGATAAAATTTGTTACGATTATATTATCAACGTACAAAAAGCCATACCTGCTAATATTGGTTACCATGGTTATCAACATACGAGCTGTATTTCAATTAATGATGTTGTTTGCCATGGCATCCCGAGTTTTGATAAAAAGCTGAAAGATGGTGATATTTTAAATATCGATGTGACTGTTATCAAAGATGGTTTTCATGGCGATACCTCTAGAATGTATATTGCAGGAAAGCCAACAATTACAGGTGAAAAGCTATGCCAAGTTACACAAGAAAGTCTCTACGAAGCAATTAAAATCATAAAACCAGGTATTCGTTTAAAAGAAATTGGTAAAACGATACAAAAGTATGTAGATAAGTTCGGTTTCTCATCGGTACGTGAATATTGTGGCCATGGTATTGGTGAAGTCTATCATGACGAACCACAAGTTTTGCATTATGATGCAGATGATGGCGGTGTCATTTTAAAACCAGGTATGACCTTTACGATTGAACCTATGGTAAATACTGGTGACTGGCGCACTCGAACCATGAAAGATGGTTGGACTGTCAAAACGAAAGATCATGGTCTTTCTGCGCAATATGAACATACCATTTTAGTGACAGACAACGGTGTTGAAGTGTTGACGCTACGTAGCAACGAAGATTTTCCTCGTATTATTGAACACTAAGTAAAAAAAGATTCAACAATATGTTATTGTTGAATCTCCCCATTTTATAAATCTCTATCTATAATATTTATATTAGCGTTTTTTTGCGCTAACTTTTTATTTAACTCATCTATTTTACTTCTATGTATATCTTTTTTCAGAGATTTAATATAAGCAGCACAGGAAATTGCAGTCCCCTGATTTGTACTTAACAACATTATCAGCAATCTCTTAAAAATTCGTTCTAATTTAAATTTCATAGCGCTTAGTTTTTAATACAATAATGTGTATAACTTGCGTCGATAACCGCTTGCTAGTGGATTACTTGTACCTAGTGCTGCAAGTAAATCAAGTAACGCTTTTTTTAACTGTCCGTCACCAGCATTAAGATCTTTAGTTAATGGGTTAAAAAGCAATTCAAGTGCTTCCTCATGGCGACCTACCGACATTAATTGCGAAGCTAATTGAATCATAAGTTCAGTATTGCCTGGTTGCTTGGCTAGTTGATTTTGTAACTGCTGAAGCTCTGGCGAATTAGCCGCTTGTTCAAGTAATTCGATCTCTGCTTGCAAACTATGATAATCAGCACCTTGATCTTGCAAAGGAATGGTTGCAAGTACTTCTTTTGCTTCGCTCAATTGTTTTAATTGTATATACGCTTTTATCAACAGTAATGCAATATCAGTTCTTGGCTTACCTAGATGGTCAGTTAACGATTTCCACGTCTCTTTTAATAAAGGCAAAGCTTCTTGATATTTTTCTTCATTAAATAGATTGTGTGCTTCAACTAACTTAAGTTCATCCTCATTCGGCAGCACTTTTTTTAGAAAATCGTTGATTGTTTCCTCAGGTTGTGGTCCCTGAAATCCATCAACAGGTTGCCCATTTTGAAATAAGTAAACGGTTGGGATCGCTCGTAATCCAAATTGAGCTGCGAGCATTTGTTGCTCATCACAGTTAACACTCGCTAAAATAAATTGCCCATGATGTTGATTAGCTAATTTAGTTAATATTTGAGTCATCGCCTCATAATTTGGACTTCTTGCTGACCAAAAATAAAACAACACGGGAGATTGAGATGATCGTTCAATCACCTCTTGAATATTTTGCTCATTAACATCAAAAATAAATTGATTTTGCATATTATGTCCTAGGGATATGATCGGTTATTACTTGTTGTTTAGAATTTTATCCATTAATCTATCAGGAAGCAAACGTTTAGCAATAGCTGCTATCTTAGTTATTTTTGTTACCCTGTAACGGATTTTTGGCTTAGCGTGCTCTAACGCATGATATAAATAAGGTAAAATGGCTTCAGGCGGTAAAGTGAACCGTTTAGCTATAGGCGGATTTTTTACAATTTTTTCCTTTTCAACCTGATTAACATTATTCGAAAAGTAAGTTTTTAATGGTCCTGGCTCAATTAAACTAACCTTGATATTGGTCTTAGCCAATTCCAGCCTTAATACATCAGACCACGCTTCTAATGCATATTTACTCGCTGAATAAGCTCCTCGCCCAGGCGTTGCAACTATTCCAACAATAGAACTTGTTTGAATAATACGCCCTTCATTTTGTGCCAGCATGGCAGGAAGTAATAATTGCGTCAACTGATGTACACCAAAAAAATTCGTAGAGAATTGAGATTCCAACTGTTCACGGCTGATCGTGTTTAATCGTCCATAAACACCAAAACCGGCATTATTAAATAACGCATATAATTTACCTTCTGTTAAGGCTATAACCGTTTGGGCAGCTTGTTTAACTGATTCTGGATTATCAAGATCAAGCAACACTGTTTCAAACCCTTGCTCGATAAGTTTTTGCTGATCTGATAATTTTCGACACGACGCTATAACACGATAACCGCGTTTTTTTAATGCAATTGCCGAAATAAGCCCTATTCCACTTGAGCACCCTGTGATAAAAATTGTTCGCAATTTCAGCTCCGATTGATTCATATATTGTCAAATTTATCTTCTCAAATTATGATAGCATATCTAAATTAAAGTTACCCAAACAAAGCCCAGAGGATCGTATGAAAATCGCCATTATTGCAGCCATGGAAGAAGAAGTCGCCATTTTAAAAAGTAAAATCACCAATTATCATGTTGAACACTATTTAGGTTGTGATTTTCACTGTGGGCAAATTGCGGGCTGTGACATTGTGTTACTGCAATCAGGTATTGGTAAAGTCGCTGCAGCATCAGGAACAACATTATTATTAAAC
The DNA here is from genome assembly GCF_001690895.1 of Gilliamella sp. Nev5-1. Classification (NCBI taxonomy): domain Bacteria; kingdom Pseudomonadati; phylum Pseudomonadota; class Gammaproteobacteria; order Orbales; family Orbaceae; genus Gilliamella; species Gilliamella sp. Nev5-1. The sequence goes on from NZ_LZHO01000071.1 coordinate 31,331, forward strand.
AATTATAAAGTTGATGCCGTTATCAATACAGGGTCGGCAGGTGGGCTATCTTCTAGCCTCAATATTGGTGATATTATTGTTTCAAAAGATGTTTTTTATCATGATGTTGATTTAACCGCTTTTGGTTACAAATCAGGGCAAATGTCTGGTTGCCCTGTGGCATTTGCCGCAGAGCCTAAATACCAATCATTAGCTAAAAATTGTATCGAAAAACACGGCGTTAATGCAATTGAAGGCTCTATTGGTAGTGGCGATGCATTTATCAATGGTAAAAGCAATTTGGCAAGAATAAAACAAACTTTCCCTCATGCCATTGCTGTTGAAATGGAAGCAGCTGCCATTGGGCATGTTTGTTGGCTATTTAAAGTGCCATTTGTCGTTGTTCGAGCTATTTCAGATAATGGAGATAGTGAATCTGCTGTTGATTTTCAAGCCTTTTTAAAATTAGCCGCAAAACAATCGTCGTTGATAGTTGAAGCAATGCTAAGTGAGCTTGCGTGAATTATCTTTTCTGGTTTGACATATTAGGGACTATTGTATTTGCTATTTCTGGCGTATTATTAGCAGCCAAAAAAGAAATGGATCCCATTGGCGCTTTAGTTTTAGCTGTCATCACCGCCATTTGTGGTGGCACCATTCGCGATATAGTTTTAAATCATGGACCAATCTTTTGGATCTCTGATTCGACTGATTTGTATGTTGCTATCGTTACCTCGTTAGTGACAATGCTTTTATTACGTTATTCACCTTCAATCACGATACCTAAATGGTTATTTTTTGTATTAGATGCTATCGGGCTTGCAGTATTTGTAGGCATTGGTGTGAATAAAGCCATTGACTCTAATGTAAACAGCTTAGTAGCCGTGTGTATGGGAGTAATGACGGGTGTTGGTGGCGGTATTCTTAGAGATGTGCTAGCTCGAGATATTCCAATGGTATTTAAAACCGACATTTATGCTACGGCTTGCTTAATTGGCGGTGCAACTCATGTTATCGCCTATAATGCACTCAAACTCCCATTGGAATATTCAACATTGATTGGTATTATTACCACGCTTATTATTCGATTATTGGCTATTTATCGTAAACTCACTTTACCTATTATTGGATTAAAAAATACTTAAACCTCAAAATTAAACCTACACGCAACCAATCATTAAGAGCAATATGGTTTAAATAAAGATTTACGCCAGCCTGTTAATAATTCTGGCTCATTGCCCTTTTTATCTACTTTCCATTTTACATACTGATTAATTAAGCGCCGTGAAAGCAATAAATCCTCACTAAGCTTTGTTTTTAAAGAAATAGCCTGTGCTGCTTGTTTTAGTTCTTCGGTAATTTTTTTATAATCAGGGTAACTATTCACTCGGCAGATAGTTGAAATGTCGGGTGTAGGGGCAGCTAAAATATCTAAAATTGCTTGCCCATATAACCGAATTTCCTTCCCCTTTACACCTAACTTGTCAAGTTCAGCTAATGAAGTGGGCAAGTAACGAGCTATTTTCCATAATACTTCTTCACGAATCACAAAATTTAAAGCAATATCTTGCTCTTTGGCCAGCTTGTATCGCCAACTCGCTAATTTATACAATTGCCCTAAACTTTTACCTTTCAGTTGCCAACTATTTTTAATGTTTAAATAAGCATCGTTTGGATCTATTATTTCACATTTCCGATCTACTGTCATTTGGCACTCTTGATAAGCTGCTTGTAAATAATGATTAGTAGTTAATTTTTCCTTTAAAATGTTGATTAATGGAAAAAGATATAATACATCGTTAATAGCATAGTTACACTGCTTTTCAGTTAAGGGTCGTTTTAACCAATCTGTTCGAGTTTCACTCTTATCAAGCTCAACTTCTAAATATTTTTTTACCAAGCTAGCATAACCACTACTTAAAGGATTATCTAAAAAAGAAGCTAATATTTGGCTATCGATAATTGGAGTTGGCACAATACCAAAATGATGAAGAAAAACTTCGATATCCTCACTGCACGAATGAAAATATTTTTCAATTTTAGGATCATTTAACATCACTAAAAAAGGTTGCCAATTAGTAATATTAATAGGATCAATTAACGCAGCACATTTACCATCAAACACTTGTAATAGTCCTAAGTGAGGATAAAAAGTTCGAGTCCGAACAAATTCAGTATCTAAAGCAATTGCTGAGCTATTTTCAATTTTTGAACAATAATCAGCTAACTGATCATTAGTTACAATAAGTTGATAAGACAAAATCAAACTCCTATTAAAATATGTTTATTCTTTGTGTATGCTTTTTTCAAATTCTATATCAATTACTACAATCTCAGAACGTGTCATTAGCCGAATTGGTGGTCCCCAAAAACCATACCCGCTACTGACAATACTAGTAAAATGATGATCTTGATTTTGGTACAAACCATAAGTATTTTTATACATTAATTTTTCAACGAGATTGATCGGAAATATTTGTCCTGCATGGGTATGGCCAGAAATCATCAAATCAACACCTAATTCTGCTGGTTCATTAAGATCTTTGGGTTGATGATCGAGTAAAATAATTGGTGTATTGGTATCAGTAAACATAATCAAATCGGACAATGATGCCCGTTTCACATCATAGAGAAATGAAGAAAAATCATCTCGGCCAACTATCGTGATACCTAAATCATCAAAAGAAATAATATCATCCTTTAAGACTTTCATACCTGCTTGCCTAAAAGCGCTAATAATATCTTCTTCTCGGTTATTTACTTCATTTGTCGCTAAATACTCATGATTACCGAATATGACATAAGTACCATATTTAGCTTTTAATTGTCGAAATTGCAGATCAAAATCATTTTGGATAAAAGGTTTTAAGCGTTTATCCAATGTATCTCCAGTAATAACAATAAAATCAGCATTAAGCTTATTGACATCATCAACCATTTGTTGAACAAATTGGTGTGTAGTTAACTCATTAATATGAATATCAGAAAGCTGTACAATACGTAAATGCTCGGTATTAGCTGGTTTATTTATCTTAACCTGATAATAAACAATCTTGGGGTTAATTGCCATTTCATGACCAAAGCAAAATAATAATACTACTATAACGATATATGCAATTTTAAGCCATAGATTAGGTTTTACTTGTTTTTTACTTAGCCAACGTACAGTATCAAAAATAAGCAATACAAAAAAGCAACAAATTATTAAGCCAGTAATAGTATTACAAAACAAAGGTAACCAATAAGTTGAAATACCATTCACTATTTTTAAAAAAATGAGCGATAGTCCCGCTATAAAAACAACAATCCAATAAATAAACCGACAACAACCTGTGACATAAAAATCAAACCAAAACAGCCATCGTTTTCCCAGATAGATGGTTGCTAAAACACTAACCACAAATACTATAAAAATAGTAATAAAATTGACAAACCCCATAATTATCCGAGCAGTTGAATATAAAAAAATGCTATAATAGCAAAATTAATTTCTATAGTACCAATTAGTTTTATGAATATTAAAAAAGACCAATTGTTCTCAACACCGATTGATAAACTAGGCGATTGGACGTTTGATGATAAAGTTGCCGAAGTTTTTCCTGATATGGTGCAACGTTCTGTTCCTGGTTATTCTAATATCATATCAATGATCGGTATGTTAGCTGAACGATTTGTACAACCCAATTCAACAATTTATGATTTAGGTTGCTCATTAGGCGCTGCTACATTATCTATTCGTCGTCATATTACTCAAGAAAATTGCCAGATTATCGCAGTCGATAACTCCCAATCTATGGTTGAACGCTGTAAAAGGCATATTGAGTCTTATAAATCCAATACACCTGTGGATATAATATGTGATGATATTTGCAACATCAATATGCAAAATGCATCAATGGTGGTGCTCAATTTCACTTTACAGTTTTTAACCCCAAAAAAACGCCAACGTGTTTTGAATAATATCTATAACGCACTGAAACCTAATGGCATTTTAGTGCTCTCGGAAAAATTTAGCTTTAGCGATACAACAGTCGATGAATTGTTATTTAATATGCATCATGATTTTAAACGTGCTAATGGCTATAGTGAACTTGAAATCAGTCAAAAACGTAATATGTTAGAAAACGTCATGCTAACAGATACAATCCAAACGCATAAACAGCGACTATCTGAAGCAGGTTTTAGACATATTGATACATGGTTTCAATGTTTTAATTTTGGATCTATTATTGCCATAAAATAGCCAATTAATTTCAGCGCAACTGATAAGGATGAAAAAATGATTGATTTTGGTGATTTTTACCAAATTATTGCAAAAAATAAACTTAGCCACTGGCTAGAAGTGTTGCCAGCTCAGCTCGCAAATTGGCAAAGACAAAATAACGATAACCGCTTCAATCAATGGCTAAATAGTATTAAACACTTACCATCTAAAACCCCTTTTCAAATTGATTTACTACATAGTGTAACTGTCAATAGTGAATACCCTATATCTTCAGGCGAGCAACAACGAATTACCCAACTACTGAAAACCATGATGCCATGGCGTAAAGGCCCTTTTCACTTATATGGTATCGATATTGATACTGAATGGCGTTCTGATTGGAAATGGGAGCGCCTAATTAATCATATCGATAGCCTAGAAGGAAAAATTGTTTTAGATGTAGGTTGCAATAGTGGTTATCATTTATGGCGAATGATTGGTGCAGGGGCAGAACTAGCTGTTGGAATTGATCCAATGGCACTTTATCTATGCCAATTTGAAGCTATTCGCAAACTTTTGGGTAACGATCAAAGAGCGCATTTATTGCCTTTAGGCATTGAGCAACTCCCTAAACTTAATGCTTTTGATACGGTATTTTCAATGGGGGTGTTATACCATCGTAGGTCTCCACTTGATCATTTATTCCAATTAAAAGATCAGCTAGTTGAAGGAGGTCAGTTAATTCTGGAAACTTTAATCATCGATGGAGATGAACATCAAGCATTAATGCCAGGTGATCGCTATGCACAAATGCGTAATGTCTACTTTATTCCATCGGTTCCAACCATGATTAATTGGCTCAATAAATGTGGTTTTTCGGATATAAAAGTGATCGACATTTCACAAACTAGCTTAGATGAACAACGCAAAACTGAATGGATGGAATCGGATTCGCTTGCTGATTTTTTAGATCCTGATGATCCAACCAAAACCATTGAAGGATACCCTGCGCCAATGCGGGCTGTTTTTATCGCTAAAAAATAAGACAAATCAGTATATAGGTAGCCACAGCTGTAATATAACATTACAGTTAAATGTGTAAAAATAACCTAAAACAAGAGTGGCTAGCTTATTACATTTTGATGAAGAATATACAGTTATCCAATGCAAAACACTTTGTAAAATCCTCTAACATATTATTAAATTAAAAGCATATTATTAAATTAAAAGAAAGTTGGTTAGCAACCGACCAGCTTGATGATAGCAATATGTTATCTTATTACCTAAGATAAGATTATCATATTTTAAATGTATGACTTACTTACGAGCATATCTAATGTCTATAATCATCTAACTCAATTATTGTTCTATTAAAATTCCTCTGATCACTTATTCATTTAAATTAGCTTAAAATTTCAGTTTAAATGGTTTGTAAAAATAAAAAGTTAACTAATGTTCGCTGGATATTTATATTCAACTCAAACAATTAGGTATATTACAAGTAGATTTTTTATCCATATAATTATACTATACAAAGATTTTCTGGAAATTATCACTCATTATAAAAAATAAGCTGTCAGAAAATTTATAAAAGCTTTCAGAAAAATAAATGTTTAAACATAATAAATTAATTTCAAAAATTACATATTAAAAATAGGGAATAAACAATGGGATTGCTTAAATTAATCTTGCAGCTACCTTTTTATATTTTGCAAAAAATTGAGGAAATAATTAGCTATTTTATCATTTTTTTATTGGTTTTAATAAAAGGTATTTTTTGGTTATTTAGCCCAATTATTGGCGATATAAAATGGTCAACACCTAGCTGGTTACCTAATGCAAAAGCATTTTATAATAGAATTGGTTCAGCATTAAATAAAATAAAAACCTTAATTGGTGCAAGTATTATTTTTGGTTTCATTGCTTATTTTTCTGGTAATTATACTTATCATTGGTATTTAAACCGTCCTAAACCAATTGAGCCAGCTTCTATTGTTGTTAGTACCTATTATCCTAAATTGAGTGCTCCGACTACAAATCAAGACAGTTTATCGATTAAATTTATTACTGACTCACTTCGTTCTCCTGTTCCGCTAGAATCACTTAATAAAGAAGAAATAACTGAAGGTATTTCTATTTCGCCAAATATTGAGGGACGATGGAAATGGCAGAACGATTCAACCTTAATTTTTATACCCCAAAATACAACATGGCCACTTGGCATTAAATATACCGTTGAATTAGATCAGGAAAAACTATTAGCTGAAAATAGTAAGCTTGAAGAGAGTCATATAACTTTTTATTCACCTAACTTTAGCTATAGATTTAAAAATCATGGTGAACTTTATTCAGATCCTACACAACTTAATATTAGAAATGTTGTTAATACAATCAAATTTAGCCATCCTGTCGATAGAGAAAGTTTTGAAAAAAACATCATTTTATCGCTTTATGAATATGAAAATGATATCTTTTTAAAAAATATCAATTTTACTGTTACCTATGGAAATAATGACAAAATTGCCTATGTAAAAAGTGCACCTATTCCTTTGCTCGATAAGGAGGGTTATTTAAAAATAACAATTAATAAAGGTGTGACTTCAACGTTAGAAGGAAATCCAATAAATTCTGATATAACTAGCACAATAAATATCCCCGATAAATATCATTTAAGCGTTACCAAAACTGAGCTTACCTTAGTTGAAAAAAGTAATGAAAAAATACAACAAGTATTAATTTTATCATTAAGCCATGCGGTTAAATCAGAGGATGTATCGAAAGTCATTAAAGTCTGGAAATTACCTGAAAATCAAGGGCGCTCATATAAGGAACGATATTACAACGACAATTCTTACCGTTATGAAACAAAATTCAATGTAACACCAGAAATACTCAAAAAAGCCATTCCTTTATCAATAAAGCCAATTGACACTGAACTTACTTATCAAAACCAAATTAGTTTTGAATTTAAAACAGAACAAAATTCTGAGTTATATATTGAAGTTAATCAACCTTTATCGTCTCAAGATGGTTACTTTCTAAAAGAACAGTATCACCAAGTATTAACCGTGCCTAACTACCCAACCTATCTTGATTTTGCGGCAAAAGGATCGCTGTTATCCCTATCAGGTGAGAAGAAACTACCTATCGTTTCGCGCAACGTAGAAAATATGAAGCTAGAAATAGATCGCGTTATACCATCGCAACTTCAACATTTGGTGGCATTTAATACAAACTATGAATTTACAGATATGGATTTTGGAGAGCTTAATAATGATCATTTTGTGGAAAAATACACAGTGACTGAAAATTTTAAAGGTGCTCCAGAAGAAGTTAAATACACAAATGTCGACTTAACTCGTTACTTAACAGCCGACACAAATGGCAATAAAAATCGTGGTGTTTTCTTATTAAGGCTTTATGGAAAAGATAAAAAGGACGCTAAATATGAGTTTATGGCTTCTCGCTTTATTGTTGTTACCGATTTAGGTATTATAGCCAAAAAGTCGCTCGATCAATCTAATGATCTCTTTATTCAATCAATAAGCTCTGGCAAACCAATTAATGGTGCGAAAGTTTCTGTACTTGGAATGAATGGGGTCACAATTACGTCTAAAATGACTGATAGCGATGGACATGTCCGTTTTGCTCCATTGTCTGAATATTATCGAGGTATCAAACCACTTTTATACGTTGTTGAAAAAGGTCGTGACCTATCATTTTTACCAATTAAAAGTTATGAAAGGAATTTAAATCTATCTCGTTTTGATATCGGCGGTATTCGTGAAACTATCGAAGGAGGAGAATTACGAGCTCATATCTTTTCAGATCGAGGAGTTTATCGCCCTGGTGACACACTTCATATCGGTACTATCGTAAGGGCACAAAAATGGACTAATTCATTGGCGGGAGTTTCTGTAGAAGCGGAAATTTACGATCCAAAATCCAATTTAGTACTAAAAAAACCAATTGTACTGGACAAATCAGGATTTAATGAACTTAGCTATAAAACCAGTTATGAATCGCCTACTGGTAATTGGTATATTAATTTATACTTAAAAAATGACAATGACGGGGATGATGAAGATTCTCGTATACTATTAGGTTCTAGCTCCATTGTCATTCGTGAGTTTGAGCCAGATAAAACAACCGTATCGCTTAAGTTGTTACCAGAAATAAAAGATGGTTGGTTAAAACCTGAAAATATCCAAGCTGAAATTAAAGCCAAAAATCTAATTGGTACAGATGCAGCTAATCGTCGAGTAACAAATACATTAATTCTAGAACCATCTTCTCCTTATTTTAAAAAATATGAAGATTACTATTTTTATCAAAATATTTCTAGCCAGAGGACTAGTTTTAAAGTTGAGTTAGATGAAGAAAAAACAGACGAAAATGGCCTAGTCAAAATTAACCTCAATGATAATATGGAAAGCTTTGAGGGTAACTATACACTAAGAATGTTAACGGATGTCTTTGAACCAGAAAGTGGCCGCAGCGTTGCTGCTACTGCAAGTGCTTTTATATCTGCGAGTGATTATTTAGTCGGAGCCAAAGCTGACGGTAATTTAAGATACATTAACAAAGATTCTGTTCGCCATATTGATTTTATCGCAATTAATCCAGCTTTAGATAAAATAGAACTAGCAGACTTAAAACTGGTTTTACTTGAAGAAACTTATTTATCGATTTTAGTCAAACAAGCTTCTGGTCTTTATAAATATGAGTCCCGTCGTAAAGAATCAGTCATCTCAGAACAATCATTTAAGATCAATCAAGATAAAACCCGTTATCAATTAGATAGCAAAAATCCAGGCAATTATATTATTCAAATCAAAGATAAAGAGGATAATTTACTTTACCAAGGAAAATATGCAATTGTTGGTACAGCTAATGTTACTCACAATTTAGATCGTAATGCCGAACTAGCGCTAAAAATTAAAGAAGCTGAATATAAGCCAGGTGATGAAATAGAAGTGTCAATCACTGCACCATATGTAGGCAGCGGTATTATTACTATTGAGCGTGACAAAGTTTACACTTGGAAGTGGTTCCATACTGACACAACAAGCTCGGTACAAAAAATAAAACTCCCTAAAAATATTGGTGGTAACGGGTATATTAATGTCCAATTTATTCGTGATCCAAATTCAGATGAAATTTTTATGAGTCCACTTAGTTACGGTGTTATACCTTTCAAAATTTCAAATGATCAATTTAACGATAAAATCGTATTACAAGCACCATCACTAATAAAACCAGGAGATACACTATCAATTACAATACACACAAATACGCCACAAAAAGCAGTTGTATTTGCCGTAGACGAAGGGATTTTGCAAGTTTCAAATTATAAACTGAAAGATCCATTAAATAGCTTCTTACGCAAAAAAGCACTATCTGTAAGAACTTCGCAAATTCTAGATCTTATATTGCCAGAATTTCGACATTTAATAACAGTTTCAGCACCCGGTGGTGATGGTGATAATGATGATGTCTTATCAAATCATTTAAATCCATTTAAACGGAAAATAGATGAACCAATAGCTTATTGGTCAGGTATTATCGATGTCGATGGAGATAAAACCGTTGAATATAAAGTGCCTGATTATTTTAATGGAAAAATTCGTATCATGGCAGTATCGGTTGGTGACAAAACAATGGGACATACTCAAATGTCAACAACAGTACATAATGATATTGTTTTGCAACCTAACGCTCCATATTTTGCTGCACCAAATGATGAGTTTGAAGTTTCCCTAAACGTAACTAATCTTATTGAAAATATTGGTGATAAAACAATTCCTATTAATGTTAAAGTTTCAACCACTCCTAACCTATTAATCACGAGTGATAATAAAAAAACCATTGAATTGGCTAGTGGCAGAGATGGGGTTTTAAAATTTAACTTTAAAGCAACAGATAAACTTGGTAATGGCGATCTTCACTTTTCCGCCAACTATAATGATATAACAATTACTCGTGATATTAGCCTTTCAATAAGACCATTAACTGAATACAGATTAATTACCAAAATGGGAAGAATGGCAGATCATAAACAAACGTTTACTGATTTTAGAAACATGTATAGTAACTTAAGTAAACGTGAAGCTGCTGCATCTTATTCACCATTTATACTAAGTAAAGGCCTAAGTACCTATTTGCAGGATTACCCACACTACTGTTCTGAACAGATTGTAAGCCGTGCAATTCCTGTTTTAATAGCGAGTAAATATCGTGATTTTGATCTGGCTTCAAAAGAAGGAATAGCTCCATTATCAGAATTATTCCAAGTGCTGCAATCTCGCCAAAATAGTGAAGGTGCAATTGGTTTATGGTACTCAACTTATAATGTTGATCCATTTATTACATTATATGCAGTAAACTTTATGCTTGAAGCAAAAGAAATGGGCTATCAAGTTCCCCCAAAAATGCTTGATAATGCTAATAAATATTTGCAAACAATTGCTGAATCTAGTGATACTAGTACTTATGGTTTAAGAGTCCGTGCTTATGCCATCTACTTATTAACAAGGCAAAATCAAGTTACAACAAGCTATTTAGCCTCTACCATTAGCAATCTTAATCGAAAAGATGATTCATGGAAAAAAGGTATAACAGCAATGTATTTAGCTTCATCTTATAAAATGTTAAAGATGGATAAAGAAGCAAATAAATTAATCAAACCTATTTGGCAACAATTAGAAGCTGCATATGATCGTGCTTGGTGGCTAAACAACTATTATGATCCATTAGTCGTTAATGCAGGAAAAATCTATTTAATTAGCAAACATTTCCCTGAAAAAGCAAAAGATATTCCTGCACAAGCATTAGAAAATATGGTTATCATGCTGAATAAACAAAAATATACTACTCAATCAGCTGCAATGACAATATTGGCTTTAAGTAGTTATTCGCAGAGCATTGAACAATCAAATTTATCTAAAGATACTCTTGAAATTAATGCAATATCAAAAGATGGAGAAAAACAAAGAATTATTGCAAATTTAAGTGGAATTTTAGCTAAAGGTAAGTTTAATGATCAAGATGCACAATTAAGCCTAACTAATAAATCAAGCTTACCTGTTTGGTATATGTTGTTTGAACAAGGTTATGACAAAGATATCCCTAAAGAGCCAATTAAACGGGGGCTTGAAGTATATCGTGAATTTACTGATCTTGATGGCAAACCTCTTGAACAAGTCAAACTTGGCGATAAAATTAACGTAACAGTTAGAATCCGAGCACTAGCAGATGAAGGTGCAACTAATATTGCCATCGTTGATTTACTACCAGGTGGTTTTGAAGTAGTACAACAACCAATAAATTCTCAGGAAAAAGATTATGACGAATATATTCAAGATAATGAAGAATATGATGACTATGAAGAAGATGATTATGATGAAAATTATGGCTGGGTTTCACCAATTAGTATAAAAACAGGAAAACACACTTGGTATCCTGAATATACAGATGTACGTGAAGATCGTGTTATTATTTATGGTTCAACTTATAATAATAAAATACAAGAATTCACTTATCAAATAAAAGCAACTAATGTAGGAATCTATAGCATTCCACCTGCATTTGGTGAAGCAATGTATGATCGTGATATTCAAGCCGTATCAAAAGGTGGGCAAAAAATAAGTATCATTCCGTAGAATAGTTTTACAACTACTTATCCATTTTCCAAACGGGCTTAAGCCCGTTTTTTCAATATATATTGAATATATAAAAAAAGCTATGTTTTGAAACATAGCTTTTTAGCCTAGCTAAAATTTTTTCCTTTTTCGATAATTAAATTTAGTTTTTCTTTAATATACTACCTTGCAATAGCTGATACTCATCATCAGTAATCGCCCCCTTTTCTTTCAAGTTTTCCAGCTATTAGAATAAAGCTAGTTTTTAATTAAACTCTCAACTCTTTAACATACTCCAAATCCAACCCAAGGGCTTCGGTTAAAAAGCGGCGTGGGCTGTATGCTTTTTCTGCATATTCAATATAAGATTCCAAGCAGTCTGTTTTAAATGTACGTTCATCGTTGCTGTCAAAACAGTAACCAGAAAAATAAACTTCGTTATATGAGTTTATTTGCACTTTATCTAATAATAACTCTCTTTTGCCATCGGAATATTCAAATGAAATTGAAAATAAGCCTGAACTCCAAATTGTGGTTAAGCTATTTTTAAATTTTTCAAAATCTTGTTCTTTCTGTTCGTATTCATTATTATCGGTATAGTTTGAATAGTTATGTGAAGCAGTTTGAACTGAAGCTTTTTTAGTACAACAACAAGCCCTACATTTTTCAATTCGTCCATTTCTGTTGCCTTGTCCGAAGATTGCTCGGCCTAACAAAATTAAACCACAAATAGCAAGTGAACAAAGAGAAACACCACCTAAAGTAACCATAATTGAATTAGGTGGTGAATCGTCTTTAGGAAAAGTAATGATATAGGTGGCAAAAATTATTAAACTAAAAATAAAAACCTTTTTCACTGTGATCTTAGATTTTTTTGTAGACATTATTTATTTCCTATCAAATCAATTTAGTCTTTAATACATTAGATTCTTTATCAATAATAGCACCACGGCTTTTTCGTGTTGCAATACGTTCTAATTTTTCTAATGCTTCATTTGTAACACCAATTGATTTTTTCTATTTGATGCGGTCAATGTCGGAGCGCTCTCGCCCGTACAAAGCCATTGCGGATTTATTCCTGTATCCACAATACAACTCAAGACAAGATCATGTGGAAACGCACTCCTGTGGATCCTGTTCCCTATTACGCTCGCTGAGGCATTCATTAGATCTGCAATTCCTTTTATTGTTTTTTCATAAGCAATCATGATGCGTTCAATAATATTTCGAATATTTGAATCATATTCCATTTATAACCTCAAAAATATTAACAAATTGTTATTGAAACACAACAATGTGCTATGGCAATCCAAAAAACATAACAAATCGGACGTAAAGCAAGCACCAATAAACATCAATAAGTTTAAATATAGGATTATTAACCATAATTCCAAAAATTGCAATAGCACCACAAGTCCCTTTTGTTACTACACAAAAATTTGCTGAACTGACGGGTATACCTATAGCGTCAGTTAAAAACAAAATTCAAAGAGACGAGTTCCCGATCCGCAAAAAAAACAGTAAAGTGGGTAAAACAAGCAGAGAAACGTTTTTGAGTAATATGGTCGCTCTCACTATTGAGGGTTGCCGTGGTTTTAACGGCAATCTAACAAATGACATTAAAGGAGTGGAATAATGAGCTACGCAGTCTATTTAAGTTCGAAATACGCCGGCGTTTCGAAAATAATTTATATTCAAATCAATCAACCCCCCCGAGGGTCTGGGTTAAGAAGTCGAACAGTAAAATAATTAAGTTGCATCAACCATTAATAGGTGATGAAGATGAATGTAACACAAAGCACTCAAGCAATTAATCCACTCAGTCTATTGCGTAAGTTTCACCAAATATTAAGCAGTAAGCGCAGTTTAGCCAGATCAACGTTTAACAATTTAAAACTAAATCAAAACGGTTGTTACTTATTGATTAGAGCATCGAACAGTGCACAACAACGATTTATAACGTAGATAGTCAATTTACCCACACGTGGGATATGAATTACGACAATTTGACCGATAGAGAAATGGGTGATCTAAAAAAAGGTTGCAACAATTGCAACCAATTATTGATGCTTTCGCACTATGTGAAGAGCTGGATTTAAAAAAGAAACTAACTCCAAAAGGTGACACAGATGAACATGGCGACATTATCAGACGATGAATTACTTCAAGCATAAAATCAAGTAAAAAAAGAAACAAAAAGCGGGCTATATGATTGTATTTACAGAAAAAATTGCATAAATACCCTAAACATAGTACACAACTCATGTAGAAAATCATGCTGCTTGTTTTAGTGTTTTATACTCAATCGGTGTCATGTTATTTAATGCCTCATGCGGTCTTTCGGTGTTATAAATGGTTAGCCATTCTTCGGTTACCTTTCTTACTTGTTCTAGATTATTAAATAGATATAAATCGAGCACTTCAGTGCGATAGGTACGATTAAATCGTTCAATATAGCCATTTTGATAAAGGCTACCTGACTCTATATAATCAATGACTATATCATGTGATTTAGCCTAGTTTATAAAAGTTTTTCCTGTAAATTCTGCCCCATTATCGGCCCGTATTTTTAATGAAACCCCATGATGTTCGGCTAGCTTATCTAAGTAACGGGTAATGCTTCTTGCCGGCAAACTCACTAGCAGTGTAATATTTTATTTATATGCCTTAACATCTGGTTGCCAAATAATAGATGGGAGAAATCCATCAAAATCCGTTTCATCAATATCAGCATAACTAGATAAATCTCCTAGTTGGGGTATGGGCATTGTGCCAGTTGAAATTAATTGATCTTTATCAATAAACTCTATACTCCATACATACTATTTATGTATTAATTTTATCAACAAACTCATTTAAAAAATCACCATATATTGGGGCTCGCCCGCAATTATCCGTTTCCTCTTCACACAATTCCACATTTACTGCTTGATATCTTTTTAAATTATTAGAGATGATGATAGGTATTACAGTTTCATTTTTTGTATCAACAAAAAGTGAAAAACTGAATTGATCATTAAGTTGTGTTTTATATTCAATAAATCGCCCATTACTATCTTCAACGATATTTTTTTAAAATGAATATTTACTTGTAGTTGCACTAGACGTATTGCATAAAAAAGTAAATAATAAAATTGAATAAATAAACTTCTTCATAGTATTTTTATCCTATAATAATTAATTAAAAGTACGATTGATGACCTTGTTGATGCCTCCACCTATAACGATAGATGTTATAAAACCTGCTAATACCCTACTTTCTGTTTTGATAGATTTAAGATCTTCATCTTTTTCACATTCTTCTGCAATTTTATCTTGTGCTTTATATATGGCTACTGTGGTTAATAAAAGTCCAGTTCCTACACTAATTAATTTAAAAATTGGCATATTTAGCTCCTTATTATTTCGTTTTATTGGTAAATAACTATTTCTGTTTAAAAAAACATAAAAAGGTTTATTAAAAGCTTTTTCCCATAAACTTTTTAATATTTCCACCATTTCTTAATAGTTGATCAATTATGTTGGAGTCGTTATGTTTTTTTCTTAATACCGCTACATATAAACAAGCGGGAATTGTTACACGATAAGCAGGGCCAGCAATATCAGACAGTAACCATAAATTACTTATTGCTAAACCAATAGGTCCTGTTAATGCCGCCAATATTGGATGAAGCCTAGGAATAATTGTAAACATCGTTGCCATTATATTTCCTATTTTAAAGCCTAAGTTTCCTAACATGCTAAAAATCAAGCTATTCCATATTAATGGGTTAGACATTATTGATTTTTGAATACTTAGCATTAGCACAGCTGGTGGAAGGTGAAGATTGATATGGCCTAGTTCAGCTGCTAGTTTTTTAAGCTCATGCTGTTCCATATTTTCTAATGATTGCTTGAGAAGTGAATTTAATAAAACATTTTCAATTTTTTCAATAAAAAACGACGGTGGCTCATTTAAATTGATTTTAGTTTTATCACATACATCAATTAATATTTCACGATAGCATACCCCTTTCCCTTGCCTTAATAGGGTCATTCCAGAATTGGCACCAAATGTTTGAAGCTCGGCTGCAATAGATTTCCAATATAATTGATGATTAGGGTAATAGCGTTTATAGCTTGTATCGCTTGTTAATGTTTCAGTAAACCGAGAGGTGTTATCATTAGGATCAATTGTTAATATAGAAACTAATAATTCTAAATCCTCATTACTGCATTTTTTTAAAAACGTTAAATCCGAATCTTCCCTATAAACAGCCATTAATATTTTCCTCACTTATTTATAATGATAAACACTATATCAATAACAAATTCCTTCATACGGAATTTGAAAATATTTTCTCGCTTCATTTAACTATAAATTAGTTTAGCTACCCCTTTGAATTTAATACTTTGCACGCAATCATATTCATTTCGACAAACTCTACCCAACTATATTTATCTTTATAATTGAGTTGGTATTGTTTATCTACACGGCAAATTTCTGGTCTGTCTTCGTAAATAGTACATAATTTGGTTTGATGGTCGTAATAGAAACAAGTCCCATTACCATTATCAAGATGTTGGGTTTCTTGCGCCCGATTAACATTGCAACAACATGTCCCACATTGATAACAAGGAAATGGTGCCGCATTCATAATGATTCCAACCATGAAACTACTGATGCCATATTTGCTGCCTCAAAAGGCAATTCAATTTTTCTTCGTTCTATTTCTTCTTTTAGAATGAAACTTCGTTCTAGCTCATTATTAGTCGCGGTGAGATGTAATGTAAATGTCTCCAATTGTTGTGTATTTAAATTGAACTCTAGCTCTGCAAATTTTTTTAAGTAAGCATCTAATTCTGCATTTGCCTCTCTAAAAAAACATAATGTTTTTTGATAGTTATCTTTAAATCTATCGAGAAATGCCCAGATTTTTTTAAATAAATCCCCCTGTTCAAGATAATGATTAAATGCTAATGTTAAAATACCAGTAGCCACAGCGCTACAAAATGCGGATAATTCAGCGCCAAATGGGAAGGAAAATAATTGTGCGCATGAACTATAAATCAATGTACCGCAAATAATAGAAATTCCTGAACTTATAATTTTGCATGTTTCTTTGACTAATTCACCTAAAGATAATGAATTTGGGTTAAAAAAGATTAATTTAATAGCTTGAGTTATATGTCCCCACATTTCACGAATCATTTTTCCCAGCGTTTTTTGGGTTGTGAAGAAAATATTTGTAATAGTTGTTGTCACACTGGATAGTGCACCACTAATAGCGCCATCTTTAAAAGAATTTAAAAAATCACAAAATTTAATTTTTATACGATCCCATATAGCTTTAAAAACATCGCAAACATCAACTAGAAAATTTGAAATCGAAAATTTATTTTTATTATTTTCATAAATTGCTGGGAACTGATCTCGTAGTTCAAACCACGCTTCGGCAAGAATAAGCCCGAGCATCTGCCTAGTACCCATTTTAAAACCAGATATTACTGACTGACCAGCGACATTTATAGCAAATTTACTACTAGTGTAATAGGCAATATTGACAGTCCTTTCATATTTGGCCCGAGCCTTTTTATCTATCTCAAGCATTTTGTCAAAGTTTGCTTTTTCTCTATTTTCTAATTTTTTAAGCCTATTTTTTTCTTGATCAGTTAACAAAGGTTTCTGTTTTAATTCAGCTATTTCTTGTATAGTTTGAGCTTGTTCATTTTTTAACTTATCAACAAACTCAGTCATTGAGCTTGCTTTTTTAGATTTATTTAATGTTTCATTGGTGAAATATAAATTACTACTGTCATTAGCAAGATCAGTTCCTGATAATCCGGCTAAAACTCGACCTTTATCGTGGTGAATTTCATTTGCAGCAATAACATGATCTAGGTTTTTTTTATCATTTTGACCAAATATTTCGCCTGTATAGGCATCTTTTAAGATATTTGCTTGATGATCTTTTTTTCCTTGCCTATTTGCCTTAATATAATTTTCATGAGAATGATATGCATGTGAATCATACTGCTCAAGGTTTTCATACTTTTGTTTTTCTTTATCTGTGGCATAAATATTTTTGCGTGCATTATGAATAGTATCGACATCACCACCAACCCTGTCTTTGAATAACAAAAAATCTAAACCAAATGAAGTAACTAACGATTTGACAACGGTATTATGTAACGCTTCACACCAATCCATTTTTGTTTTGGTCATTGTTTTATCTCTCATCATTAATCTCTTTTAAAAAGATTTATTAAAATTTTTATACAGCCGGCTGTTTTTGAGCTACCCATTACTTTTCCAACAGTAACTTGATTATCTTTCATTTTTAATTCACTTTTTAAGCGTTGAAAAACTCTCCCACTGGGAGAGTTTTTTAAACTTATTTAATGTTTCATTGATAAAATATAAGTTACTACTGTCATTAATAATGAGCAGAGCAGATCATAATAATTTAGCTAAACCCAACCTATATCGTTATAAATCTCATCTGCAACCACAACATAAATCTAAATTTTACAAAATCATAAAATCTGTTTCGTCATTCTCATTTTTGAAGTTGCTATATTCATCATATTTATCACATAAAACACTATCTAAACCTTCTTGATTGATAACATTGAACCCGTTTTCATCAACTTCTATCTCTATAGCGCCATCTGAAGATGCTTCTTTAAGAACAAAAAGAGGAGTACTAATAATATCTGTCATAAGCGCTGCTAATAAATAACCGTTATGAATAATCCTAAGACTTTTTTCAGACAAGGCATTTGCTACCTTTTCACCACCATTTATTACTATTTTTTCATGCAGTTTTTTTAATTTACAAAAATACACGTTAAACGTTTTATTAATTGTGTCTAATAAAGAATGGATTTTTTCAACATAACCATTTGTACTTTGCAAATAGTTTTCACTTAAATCCATTTTTTTAATTGCTTCATCAACTTCTTTT
Source organism: Gilliamella sp. Nev5-1 (assembly GCF_001690895.1). Lineage (NCBI taxonomy): Bacteria > Pseudomonadati > Pseudomonadota > Gammaproteobacteria > Orbales > Orbaceae > Gilliamella > Gilliamella sp. Nev5-1. Next base: position 50,101 of record NZ_LZHO01000071.1, read on the forward strand.
CTAGCTTTTTTTGCATTTTCTAATGCTTTTTCAGCATGGCTTGCATAAGCCCAACCAGCAATAAGCAGAGCTGGAGCTGCTGCTGCCGCACCTAAAATCATAGCTCCACCAGCCATTCCCAAACCACCAGCAGAAAGCGCACCACCACCAATAGCAGCCATTGTTGCGTTATAAGCAGCGGCGCCTGATAAAGCAGCAATTGGAGTGCCTGTCGATGCTGCAGCAAAAGCCATTACACCACTATAAACGGCAAAACTTGCTGCAGCACCAGCTGCGCCTGATGCAACAGCCGTACCTAAAAAGTCCATAGCAGATAAAGCTAATTGTTCAATTTTTTTCAATTTATATTCTGGAATTGATAGTTGTATATCCTTATCACTGTCTTGATTCAATTTATTTAATAATTCTTGGGATATCGTCTTAAATTCGCCAAAAGATTCACCGATCTTTAGCTCTAATTCACCTAAATTTTGTAATTTTTCTTCTGTAGATTCAGAGACATTTTTTAGTTGTTTTTCTCTAACCGCATATCTACTTTTGGCTCGTTCAATAATGTCATCGGCCTCTGATTTTGTTTGATATCCATCGTATGCTTTTTTTCCACCCACAGCAGCGGCAACTGCGGCTGCACCAGCAATAATAAAAGGTATTGGCATTTTATTTCCTCATTTAAAAGTTATGTTTATTAAAAGGTATTTCATTATTTGTATTACTGTAAAAAATTAATTTGTAATTATCGTCGCTTTTTTGCCAAAACTGCGAACCCAAGCTTTCAATTCTGGTTCACTCGAAGTGGTGACGGTAAGAATGATTTCACCATTATCAATTTGTTCAATCTTTTGCCCATGACACCAAATTCGTTCTTTAACATAATTAGCTGCATCTTTTGTAAATTTAATAGAAAAAGTTCGGGGCTCGTGCCATGGCAAACCGAATGTGTTTATATTGAGCGATGATATTGAAATAGATGTAGTTTGCTTAATTAGATCTAATTTTTTTATTCGATGAATAGCTAAACAAATTGTGTGTACTAATTCTGTCGCGATATTATTTGTAATTGCACCATAAACATATAGCGCATTATTCATTGCAATTAATTTTTGGGGTACAAAATAATAGCTTTTACCTTCTTTACTATCACTAGCGATATAATGAATATGACAAAAGAATTGTTTTTCAATACAGTTTAATATGTTTTCAATTAGATCAAGTTTTTCTGTATAATCAATTTGACCTTTACTCAAAAAAACAATCGATTTGCTCATTGGTGAGCATTTGGCTGAATCAGACTCTAATAACAGCATAGAAAATTGTAGTAATATTTTATCAATACGTTTTATCACTTCTTCTGGAAGAAATGGTTTTGATAGCTCTTGACATATACTAAGATATTGCAACTCTTGATAATCTAACCCAAGTGTATTTTTATGCCTAGCCTGCAGGCGATACCAGCGACGATTTTTTTCTGTACCAGTTTGAAAACATTCTGGATTAGCTTGTTCTATTTCAAACGCTAACCGAATAACTGTTTGAGGAGAACAATTAAGAGCTTTCACCAAATCTGATTGGTAATGAGGCTTATTTTCTGATAGTAAAATGTGATACATTTTCAACAACTTTTGTCCTGCACTAACATTTGGATCTTTTTTTCGTGCCATTTTCTATTTACCTATCGTGATCCCTTATCAAATCGCAATATTGTGCTTTTTCTTTTAACAGTTAATTTTTATAAGGCAATATACACCTTCATTAAATATAGTATTAAATTAACAAATTGTTTTTCCAAACTACGGAATAAAAAAAGAATTTTTTAAAAAAGGAATCATTACTTTTAAATCGATTATTAGTGAATTACGGGAAAATGTCATATTGTTTATTTCGATCAATTTTTGGTTATTGATCGCTATCACCGATCAATTCTTGATCAATGCTAATAGGCAAATCTAAACATATTTTAAAACGCGATTGTTCTTTTAGGATAATAACAATCGCTGCTTAAGATAATTTAGAAGTTTTTTGATCAGCTTCATGACTACGACATAACCCACATTAGTGAGGTTAGTTAGCAGAGGTTAATTGGGTTGACAAGCTAGAATTGTCTAATTCTGTCTTGAGCCAGCATTAGACGTAAAAAAACCAGCTTTTAGCTGGTGCTCTTTCTAGAAAATTGGTGCCAGTGGTCGGACTCGAACCGACACGCTTTTAAGGGCGGCGGATTTTGAATCCGCTGCGTCTACCAATTTCGCCACACTGGCACTAAACGTGAAAACAAGTAAACGTTGGCATTATACTGAGCTTTACTATATCTGCCAACAGATATTAGCTGTAAGGCATTTCATTTGCCTAAAAAACAAGCTACCACTTACGTTTCCAAGCAGGTAATTTTTTAAGAATGATATAAGCTGTTTGTTTAGCTACGGCTTTATCTACATTGTGATTATTGGCATATTGTAATGCAACTTCATACCATTTTTCGTCAAATGTTTTCATTGTGCCGTCTTTATGAGCACAATGCTTACAATAACTTTTCGACATATCAAGTAGCGGATAGTCACTAATTGCGGTCATTGGCATGCCACAGGCAATACACATTTTCATGTTTTAGATTCCAATTAGATTAAAAAGGTAGTTAAATAATTGCCTGCCTTATCTTGCTAAAAATCCTACTCCTAGTTAAACAAAATTACAAGATAGCATTAAAAATAGATACGTTTATCTTAAAAATTGAGCTCAATTTGTGATGTAACTGGATTTAATTGCTGATGCTGGTGTTGCTGTTGTGATAATAGATAACGTCGTCTTAACGCCCGTTGTTTGCACAAGCGTAAGATTTCTTGTTTTTGCCTATCATTAAAGGTTAACCATTTAAATCTTTCTTCTCTGGAACGATAACAGGTAATACAATAACCTTGTTTATCTGTTTGACAAACACGCTTACAAGGACTTGGAATATCAAAAAATTCTATTTGATCCAACTTATCATTTCCCCTTTAGGCGACACCAAAATTGACTAATGTTCTTTTAACCCTAAACCTTTACTTAGCACTTTAAAACAGCCATCGCAATCGTGTCTCGCAGCATGGAGTAATGTTTGCGTTGGTGCATGAATTAATTTATTGGTTAAACGATGTGAAAACTCAGCAAAAACATCATCAATATTGGCACCTTGTTTGATCGCATTTAAAGCTTTTATTTGTAGCTCACGTTTAATACTTTCAGCATTACTACGATACTGCTTAACATAAGCAACCGCATGTCTAGCCTTAAGCCAACTTATAAAATGTTCTGCTTGCTCTTGAATAAGGTATTGCGCCTCTTTAGCGGCAATGGCTCGTTGCTCTAAATTACTTTCAACTGTTTTTTGTAAATCATCAATAGTATAGAGGTGTACATTATCAAGTTGATTAACCTCTTCTTCAACATCACGGGGAACCGCTAAGTCAATAAATAACATTTGACGATAATTTCTAGCCTTCAAGGTTCGTTCAACCATACCTTTACCAATAATAGGTAGGGGGCTCGCTGTTGAACTAATCACAATATCAACATCCTTAAGTCGGTTAGCAATATCAGGCAATGAAATGATTTCTGCATCAATATCAGAAGCCAGTTTCAATGCTTTTTCGCGAGTTCGATTGGCAATAATAACTTGATTAAATCCATGTGGCTTTAAGTAACGAGAGATAAGCTCTATCGTTTCCCCTGCCCCAACAAGCATAATATTTAAACTTGAGGTATCAACAAAAAGATGGCGAGCAACTAAACAAGAAGCATAAGCGACAGATGCAGTATTTGCACCAATATTGGTTTCACTACGAACCATTTTGGCTACATGAAATGTAGTTTGAAAAAGCTTTTTTAATTGAACAGACAAACAAGCTTGTTGTTGAGCAAAACGATATGCTTGTTTAACTTGCCCTAAAATTTGTGGCTCACCAATGATCATAGAGTCTAAACCACTTGCCACTGCCATTAAATGTTCAACAGCACCTTGTCCATCATGCCAATAAAGTGAATCTCGATAAAGATTAATATCAATATGATGAAATTGCCCTAACCAACTTTCGACAGATTGTTTTAATCTTAGATAGTCAGTTGGATGTTCATAACTAAGATAAATTTCTGTTCGATTACAGGTAGATAAAATAGCACACCCTTCAACCAAAGGGTGCTGGTATAGGCTGTATAGCGCTTTATCGACAATCTCAGTAGGAAAAGCAAGCTTTTCTCTTAAAGCGACTGGCGCAGTTTTATGATTAACACCAAAAATTGTAATTGACATTGCATCGCTTCTTTTTGTAGGTTCTGTTAGGTATAATTATTTTATTAAGCGTTTCTTTAAAATCTGTATTATACATAAAAAACCACAAAGGTTCTTTTTCTTATTCGGACAATTATCAGTTATAATATTGCAATCTTTGAAACTAACAACTAAAGAGTTATTTCATGTCTAAAATTAAATATGCTTTTATTATCATGCTGCTTTTACTTATCACCGCATGCCAAGCAACTAAATCACAAAATACGGCATCAGTTGAACAACAATGGCAAGCACATCAACAAAATCTCAAGCAAATAAATGCATTCCAAGTTAAAGGCAGTATAGCTCATATAAGCGATAAATCTCGAAATTATGGTCGATTTTTAATTACCCAACAGTCAACAGATAATTACGAAGTCAAATTAACTACACCTGTTGGTACCAACATTTTGACGTTAAGAGTGGAGCCTGACAATGTTCTATTGGTTGATCAAAATGGTGGAAGCTATCAAGATGTCAATATTAAAAATCTTATGAAAAAAATATCTAATGTAAACATCCCGCTGAATTCTTTACATAATTGGTTAAAAGGATTTTCAGACAACGTAAATACAGACAAAATAGATAATGCTGGGCGATTAACTTCAACTGTATTTATGCAAAATAATAACAAATGGACATTAAAAATTCCAAGTTATGCGACTTACACCTATAAAAATAAAAAGATTGACTTACCTGCAGCGATTGAGCTTACACATGATGATGAAGTTATCCGCTTAAAAATTAGTAACTGGGTTTTGCGATAACGGGTAATAATTATGAAACAATGGTTATCGCCAGCTAAATTAAATTTATTTTTGTATATTACTGGTCGTCGTGCTGATAATTACCATAATTTACAGACATTATTTCAATTTATTGATTACTGTGATAACTTATCATTTACCCTCCGCCAAGATGATCAAGTTAACCTATTGACATCATTTGCAAATATTCCAGACGATAAAAATCTAATCATAATTGCCGCAGAACGATTAAAATCTTATGTCAAACTAACAAAACTAGGAGTAGACATTGTCATTGATAAAAAGATTCCAATGGGTGGTGGTCTTGGCGGTGCCTCATCTAATGCCGCAACGGTATTAGTTGCGCTTAATCAGTTATGGCAATTAAATTTATCACTGGATGAATTAATTGAAATTGGCCGCACAATTGGCGCTGATGTGCCCATTTTTATTTATGGACATGCTGCGTTTGCTGAGGGGATTGGCGATCAATTTTCCCCTATAGATATTCCTGAATATTGGTATCTAGTTGCTTATCCTAATATTGAAATATCTACAGTTAAGGTATTTAATGATCCTGAATTAACCCGTGATACGCCTATCCAGAATATAACTGATTTGCTTTCTTTACCGTTTAGCGAATTTAAAAATGATTGTGAAAATGTCGTTCGAAAACGTTATCCAAAGGTAGATAATATTATTACTTATCTTTCACAATATGGCACAACTCGATTAACTGGCACTGGAGCATGTGTTTTTACACAATGCGAATCTAAACAACAAGCTTTAGCGATTCAATCAAAGCTTAAAGCACTATCAGTTCATAGTTTTGTGACTAAATCATTAAACGTTTCGCCTTTATATGAAAGTTAAACAAACACTTTAATCAACAAATATCATTAACTGGTAAATTGAAAGAGCTTACAAAGCATTTTTTACTATATATATTAACTTAACTATTGATGGCTTACATACTTATGATATTAATATATTAAGTTATAAGTATGGCTAGATTTCAGTATGATATTATGGTTTCGTTATTGCAACAAAAAAGATTGCAGGTATATAATGAAACATTGGCAACTCTTATAGAAAAGACTTAGAGAGCATTTAAATGAATCAGTTACAACAAAAACTTTCATTAATTAAAGACAGTATTCTTACCATTCCCAATTACCCAAAAGAAGGGGTATTATTTCGCGATATCACCAGTTTACTTGCTGATCCTATTGCATTTAAAACTACTGTTGAGTTATTAATTGATCATTATCGTAATAAAAAAATTGATAAAGTCGTTGGCACAGAAGCTCGAGGCTTTATTTTTGCAGCACCAATTGCGCTAGCACTGGGGGTTGGCTTTATTCCCGTTCGTAAGCCTAACAAATTACCTCGTCACGTATTTAAAGAAGAATATCAACTTGAGTATGGTACAGATACTTTAGAAATCCACACTGATGCCATTAAACCCGGTGAGCGTGTACTCATTGTTGATGATTTACTGGCTACAGGTGGAACAATAGCTGCAACGGCTAATTTAATTCGTAAGGCAGGGGGTATTGCTGAAAATGCCGCATTTGTAATAAATCTACCTGATCTAGGGGGTGAAACAAAATTAGCTGATATGGGGATTGATTGCTTTACTTTAGTTAATTTTGATGGTGAATAAGAATTATCATTAAGGGCACATTTGGTGCCCTTTTTTCATTTTAAATGCCGTTACCTCTTGTTCTTTCTTAAATAAAAGTAATTAGTTAATTTTACCGCATACAAAATAATAAATATGCATTTCTTCCTTTCATTTCATTTAAATTCAAATATTTAATTAAAATAAGACATTAACAATAAATATTTAAAAAATGAATATAAATACACTTTTCTACTTGATAAGGTTTTAAAAGTGAATTATTATTCAACAATAAAGCATAATTAATCAATTAATTTAAAGAGGGATGAAATGAAAAAATTTAACCATATTATTGCAAGAACACCTGCCAAATCTCTTATTAATGGTTTAACCTTATCAAATTTAGGTAAGCCTGATTATAAAAAAGCTCTAGAACAGCATAACAATTATATTCGTGCATTACAGCATTGTGATGTAGATATTACCATTTTACCTCCCGATGAACGCTTTCCTGATTCGGTATTTGTTGAAGATACGGTGCTTTGCACGCCACATTGCGCCATTATTACAAGACCAGGTGCTGAAAGTCGCCGAGCAGAAACTGAAATTATATCAAGTACAATTGAGCGGTTTTATCCTAATAAAGTTGAACAAATTACCGCACCAGGTACCGTTGAAGCAGGTGATATTATGATGGTGGAAGACCACTATTACATTGGTTTATCAGCAAGAACCAATCAAGCTGGCGCTAATCAAATGATCGCTATTTTAGAAAAATACGGATTAACTGGCTCGGTTGTTGAACTCGAAAAAGTGCTCCACCTAAAAACAGGTTTAGCTTATTTAGAAAATAATAACTTGCTAGCCGCAGGCGAATTTATCACTAAACCTGAATTTCAGAAATTTAATATTATTGAGATCCCAGAACAAGAAAGTTATGCTGCTAACTGCATCTGGGTAAATGATCGGGTAATTATGCCTGCTGGCTATCGAATAACTAAAGCTAAAATTGAGCAACTTGGTTATCAGGTTATTGAAGTGGATACCTCGGAATATCAAAAAATTGATGGAGGGGTAAGTTGCATGTCGTTACGATTCTAATCTATCGATATTAATCAAACCTAAAACCACATAATAAGACGACAAGATGAATACACCAGCAAGAAAAAAACTAGGCACCCTCCCCCTCACACTGTTGGTGGTGGGTAGCATTGTAGGAAGTGGGATTTTTAGCCTACCACAAAATATGGCCGAAGGGGCTGGGACTGGAGCTATTTTAATCGCATGGATAATAACCCTATTTGGCATGCTAATGTTAACACGCATATTCCAGTATTTATCGATTCGATTTTACAAAATCAACGATGGTTTATACGGCTATGTGCGAGAAGGCTTTGGTGACTATATCGGTTTTAATGCCGCATGGGGTTATTGGATATCAGCATGGATGTCGTGCACCAGTTACTTAGTTATTTTATTTAGTGCATTAGGATCTTTTGATTGCTTAAGCCTCTTTGGTCACGGCACTACGTTGCCAGCTGTTTTTACTGCTATTTTATTATTATGGATAGTACATTATTTTGTACTAAAAGGAATATATCGAGCTTTTTTATTAAATTGCCTTGTTACGCTGGCTAAAATTGTACCCATCAGCTTATTTATCGTTTGTATTAGCCTTGCATTTAAAATTTCGACATTCAAAATAGACTTTTGGGGAACACCACAGTTAGGCTCAATTATAAAACAAGTTGAGAACACCATGCTCTATACCGTTTGGGTTTATTTAGGCATTGAAAGCGCAACGGTTTATGCGGCAAGAGCCAAAAATATCATCAGTATTAGCCGTGCAACCTTTTTTGGCTTTGCCATTACTAGCCTATTGCTTGTTTGCGTATCAGTATTATCTCTTGGTATTGTGCCACAACAAGAACTTGCCCAAATGAAAAACCCATCAATGGCTTCAGTGATTGAACGTGTCATTGGTAGCTGGGGAGCAACCCTAATTAATATTGGTTTAATTGTATCGGTTAGTGGTGGATTATTATCGTGGTTAATGCTAGCAGCTGAAATGCTATTTTTAAGTGGTCAGGGCAACCAGCACACCGTGCCAAAATGCTTTGGCAAGCTTAATAAAACTGGCACGCCTGCTAACGCATTATGGTTAACAACGAGCTTCATAACAATTTTGCTGATCCTTTCTCACTTTTACCAATCGGGCTATAATACCTTAATCCAGCTATCAACCTCAATGGTGCTCATCCCTTATTTACTTGCAGCACTTTTTGTTTTCAAATTAGCTATACAAAGGCGTAAAGTCTATTTAATCATAATAGGTGTATTTGGATCGACTTATGGAGTATGGCTAATTTATGCTGGCGGTATATCTTACTTATTACTGTCGATGATACTTTATAGTATAGGGCTATTTTTTTACCTCTATGCTAGAAAACAACGCTCTTTACCCGTATTTAGTTACTTTCACGACAAAGTGTATGCCTTTTTCATCATCACACTTGCGCTAATTGCCATTGTCTATTTTTATATATTACCAAATTAAATGGTCATTGAGATGACATCTGGGTGCTATTTTCGAAATAGGTAGAAATCAGCTAACAACTGCCTAAATGATTGCGAATAGCACCCATCATCATCTCGCATACAAAGTTGATCCTCAATGATCAAATCAGCTCGGCTTAATGAAAAAGCCATCAACGCCAACGAAAAATCTTTTTTACTCGAATACCTAACATTCATCACTTGAGTTAAATATAAAAAATTTGATTCACACAAAAATCTAAAATGATTTGATAGATGATAAGGCAAAACTAAGCAAAATTGCCCTTTTGGTGTTAATAATCGTTTAACAGCATTAATCAATTGCTGATAACTCAAACTCTCGGTATAACGAGCTAATTGCCTTTGTATATCTCGGCAATCTACAGCCGATTCAAAATAAGGTGGATTGCTTACAATTAAATCATAACAAGCTGGTTGATCAAGCCGAAATTGATTAATATCTGCATGCTTGGCGCAAATAGAATAAAATGAGGCTTGTTTGCTATTTTCATTACATTGTGCAATAGCATGATGATCAATATCAATTGCGTCAATCTTGCAATGCGTATTTTCTAACCGTTGAGCTAACATCAATGCAATTACACCACACCCCGTACCAATATCTAACACTTTTTGTGGAATAACCTCAATGGGAACCCATGCCCCTAATAAACAACTGTCAGTTGTAACTTTCATAGGGCTTTTATTGTGTGCAACAAAAAAACGTTTAAAGGTAAAACCGTCTTTTCTCAAAGGTGTTTGGTGGCTAGCTATCATGGTTAAATTTCTTAAACAGTGGTTTATTTGATGCAATCGCATCAGCCCAACGAGTAGGTTCAGGTAATCGATAACCTCGTAAACATAAATTTACCCATTTTAATGCACTATCTTGACTTATTCGATGACCAGCCGAAATAAATAAAGGATTACAATTATCTTTACTACACAATACCCAGCCAATTTGTTCTTGCTGATCTTGCAATGGTGTTACACTACCTGCCCGTTTTGACAATGGCTCAAACTGACCACATAATCTTTTTTTAGCTACACCAATTGTTGGCATATCTAGTAATAAACCTAAATGACTTGCAATACCTAAACGTCGAGGATGAGCAAAACCCTGTCCATCGACTAACAATAAATCCGGTTTCTGTATTATTTGTTGCCATGCCTCAATAAGCGCAGGATATTCACGAAAAGATAAATAACCAGGAATATAAGGAAATTGCGTCTTTATTCGAGCAATATGATATTCCACAACATTAAAATCTGGATAAGTAAGAATAACAATAGCCGCTCGGGTAATATCACCACCATTTTCAAAGCCCACATCGGTTCCACCAATAAATTTAACGGATTGATTAAACGCATCTGTTAATTTAATTTGCTTGGCTAACGTCTGTTGAATTTGTTTTAATTGTTGTAAATTGATAGACATTTTAAATCTGCTGAGTATGATTAACCGCAATGAACCAATTGTAACAAATTAATATGCCATATACATTAGTAAATCCAATCAACTTAACAGAAGAAATCAAAAAAAGCCGCTTTATTGTTAATGCTGCACCAGTTACCTCTGTCGAGCAAGCAACCGATTTTATTAATCAAATAAGCGATCTCAATGCAACACATAACTGTTGGGCTTGGAAAATTGGGCAGCAATACCGTTTTAATGATGATGGTGAACCGACAAGCACCGCTGGACGCCCTATTCTTTCAGCTATTGAAGGACAAGATTGCGATCAAATTGCGGTTGTTGTAACTCGCTACTTTGGCGGAATAAAACTAGGTACTGGTGGGTTAATGCGAGCCTATGGCGGTGCAGCCAGTCACTGCTTACAACAAGGCGAACTTATTGAACTCATTGCCCGTATTACGCTTCAATTTCACTGTTATTATAGCGAATGGCCAATTATTGAAAATCGCCTAAAAGAACTTGGGGCCTTGATTGAACAACAAGATTTTGATGCCGAAGGTGTTAAAGTAGCTATAGGAATAACACAAGACAAGTCCCAATTATTACAAAAGACTCTCTGTGATATCACCCGTGGGCGCGTTATTATCGAGTTATAAAAAAGAGAAAAATTAGTTCACCCTTTCTACCTATACATATAGGTATCATCGAAAAAACGCCATTTTTCATTAACGTTATTGAGCTATTATTGAATTTAGCCAACACCCTCTTATGAAGGTTATTATATGAATAATATATTGTTATTCGATTTATTATCGTATACAATTTGTTTTTTTAAATGGAGAGAAGTCATACGAAACAAAGGTATTGCTTATTTATTGTGGTTCTTTTTTGGTCTTATGGGTATCCATCGTATGTATTGTGGTAAGTGGATAACAGGTTTTGTTTGGTTATTTACTTTTGGAGTTTTTGGAATTGGTTGGTTTTTAGATCTTTTCCTAACTAGTGGTATGGTTGATTATGTTAATTTAATTGATAATTCTAAAATCAATAAACCACAAAATGTTACAGTAAATGCATTCATCAATAGTGATAAATAATATAGGTAATACAGCAATAGGTAATTAAGCCACTCAAAATTGCTATTTTTACGCATTATATTAAATATGTCCCATTAAAACAGCATAACATATTGTATAAAATTGACTTTATGTTGTTTTAATGGTATAAAATCATACTA
>NZ_LZHO01000072.1:0-5613 GCF_001690895.1 Gilliamella sp. Nev5-1
CGGTCTAAAGCCGGTGCTGCCCGGCTCGTAAATGTAACTGATGCAGCGGTAGTCTTGGGCCTTGGTGTGTTCATTGCGGATTACCTCTACACTAAAGTCCGCATCATCGGCGTGGCATTCCGTAATGAGGTTTTCACCTTGCCAAAAGAACAGCGTTTTATCGCCCGTTTGCATGTCGGTTTTGCTGATTCGGCGACCAAAGGCGTCATACTCATAACAGTGTACGGTTTCTACCGTTTGATGAAAGTCTTTGTCGTTTTCGTCCCAGTAGTGGCGGATTTTTTTAAATTCAATAAGCTGATGTTGCCCATTCCATTTAAATTGGTGTTCAGTATGTTGCCGTTTACCGCGTAACTCTCGAATCACATTGCCGTATTCGTCGTACTGATATATGTATCAAAAACAGCCTTTGGGTAGGCTAAAAAGTTATTGTGTTTTTTATAATAATCGTTCAGAAAACATATTGATTTTATTTGATTTTTTAAGTGGTGTAAAATGATAGAGTAGAAAGGGCAACCCTTGCTGTTTTAATGCAAGGATTTGATATAAGCACGGTTGTTTATTTGTCGTCAATTATTCTATTTTAGGGTAGCCTACGTTTAGGTTTTTCTGGCTCTAGTGTGGGTAATTTCCATGATATTAATAATCCCAATTGTCCAAGAAAATAATTGATATTATCAAGTTCATTCTCGGGAACCAGCCATAACCATAATTTATTGCTTAATTTTTCAAGCGTACCATGGCTTGTATCACTTAATATCCAATCTTTCAACGTGGTATTATCTACACCAATCTCTAAATGATGCTGATTAATAATATTAGCGGTATAAATCATTCTTAATCGCTTATTGTCATCTAATTTTTTTTCGTCAAAATGATATTTTTCGTAAGGATATATTGTGGCAAAGTTGAATCCTCCGGCATACTCAGTTGCATTATTTGTACTCTTACACCTCGAATATTTTATGCCATAAGAAAAATAGTTTTGACGTGAAAAATCCTTTATCAACTCCAAAACAATACCATCATGATCTAGTTTATTATCATATAAAATATAAATATCGCTAGTACCGCCAAATTCTTCCGTATAATAAACCAAACGTAGATAACAAGTATCGTCTAACACATTCAGTACATCAAAAGCGGTCGCCTCTTGTAGATTTATTTTACGTTTTAATCCTTTCAGTGATATATTAACAAACTTAAAATCATTATAACTCTTCCTTATTATTGGTTTAATATAACTAGCTTCTGTAATAGGAATATTTAATGCCGAAAATAGTGTTTCAGCAAACTCTAACACAATATTTGGTGAGATGTCTTCTGTATTATACAAAACAATGCCACTGTACATAGCTAATTTCCTTCTTTTATACCTTTAATTAATAAATCTAACCGGTGTTTTATATCTCTTGCATTATATGGATGTTCAAATAGAGAAATAGCATCCTCTCTATAGCTACCTAATTTCTCCATAGCCTCCTTATTACGGCGAATTAACGACTCCAATTTATTTTTATCCGTTTTAGAGGCTAATTCTATAGCATGAACTTTCCCATTTTTATCGATAGCCATAATATCAGGTCTGCGTGCACTTGCCTTTGTTTTTAAAGCCATGTTATAAGAGCGATTTAAATATATTTCGGTGAACTGACCAGACATTGCCAGTTTATTGGCAATAGCCTCTGAAAACTGGTCATGCCCTGGTGTGCTATCAACTTGTCCTTTTCCATATATTTTTGTTCCATTCACTTCTCGGACAGGGCAAATTTTTGTCAACCCCAATGGGTCAATCCAAGCCAGTGGGTCAGGAACATAGCTATAAGCATTTTCACCGCCAACCAGTCCGATAGGGTCTTGGCTGATGTAGCGGGCGGTGTACGGGTCGTAATAGCGGTAGCGATTATAGTGTAACCCTGACTCCTCGTCAAAATACTGCCCTTGAAAGCGCAGGTTTTGTGGTACGGTGCGGTATTCTATGGCAAGGTTGCCATAGGATTTGTAAACACCACTCCAAACTATATCACCACTTGCGGTCATTAGCTCTTGTGGGGTGCCGAGTTGGTCGTTGAGGTAGTAGTAGATTTGCCCTCCTCGTCCTCGACCCACTAGCTGCGCCATTGGTCTAAAGCCGGTGCTGCTGGGTTCGTAGATGTAGCTTAGGCAGCGGTAGTTTTGGGCTTTTGTGTGTTCATTGCGGATAGCTTCTACACTAAAATCCGCATCATCGGCGTGGCATTCCGTAATGAGGTTTTCACCTTGCCAAAAGAACAGCGTTTTATCGCCCGTTTGCATGTCGGTTTTGCTGATTCGGCGACCAAAGGCGTCATACTCATAACAGTGTACGGTTTCTACCGTTTGATGAAAGTCTTTGTCGTTTTCGTCCCAGTAGTGGCGGATTTTTTTAAATTCAATAAGCTGATGTTGCCCATTCCATTTAAATTGGTGTTCAGTATGTTGCCGTTTACCGCGTAACTCTCGAATCACATTGCCGTATTCGTCGTACTGATATATGTATCAAAAACAGCCTTTGGGTAGGCTAAAAAGTTATTGTGTTTTTTATAATAATCGTTCAGAAAACATATTGATTTTATTTGATTTTTTAAGTGGTGTAAAATGATAGAGTAGAAAGGGCAACCCTTGCTGTTTTAATGCAAGGATTTGATATAAGCACGGTTGTTTATTTGTCGTCAATTATTCTATTTTAGGGTAGCCTACGTTTAGGTTTTTCTGGCTCTAGTGTGGGTAATTTCCATGATATTAATAATCCCAATTGTCCAAGAAAATAATTGATATTATCAAGTTCATTCTCGGGAACCAGCCATAACCATAATTTATCGCTTAATTTTTCAAGCGTACCATGGCTTGTATTACTTAATATCCAATCTTTCAGCGTGGTGTTCTTCTCTACACTAATATCTAAATGATAACAATTAATAATATTTGCGGTATAAATCATTCTCAGTCGCTTATTGTCGTTTAATAGTTCTTCTTCAAAATAAGATTTTTCGTAAGGGTATATAGCACTTGGTCGGCTCCCCGCAGCATATAAAATGGCATCATCTATACTCTTGCATCCCGTAAATTTTATGCCATAAGAAAAATGGTTTTGGCAAGCAAAATTTTTTATAGTGTTCAAAATGATATTATCATGATCAAGTTTATTATCATATGAAATATAAATTTTGTTACTCCTCCCAAATTTATCAGTATTATAGCTAAATCGAAGATGATATATATTGTCTACTTCATTAACGATATAAAAAGCAAGAATTTCCGGTAGATCTATTTTTTGTTTTAATCCTTTTAGGGATATTTTAACCAGTTTAAAATCACTATAGTCCTTCTTGATTATCGGCTTAACATAACTAGTTTCTGTAATAGGAACATTTAATACTGAAAATAATGTTTCGGCAAACGCTAAGCCAATATTCTTTGAGATAGTTTTGGTATCGTATAAAACAATGCCACTGTACATGTTTACCCTCCTTCTTTTATACCTTTAATCAATATATCTAATTCGTGTTTTATGTTTGTCGCATTATATGGATGTTTAAATAGAAAAATTCGTTTATCGCTATAGACTCCTAACTTTTCCATAACTTGTTTATTACGCTCTACTAAAAATTCTAATTTATTTTTATCCGTTTTAGAGGCTATCTCTATCGCATGAACTTTTCCATTTTTATCGATAGCCATAATATCGGGTCTGCGTGCACTTGTCTTTGTTTTTAAAGCCATGTTATAAGAGCGATTTAAATATATTTCGGTGAACTGGCCAGACATAGCCAGTTTATTGGCGATGGCCTCTGAAAACTGGTCATGCCCCGGTGTGCTATCAACTTGTCCTTTTCCATATATTTTTGTTCCATTTACTTCTCGGACAGGGCAAATTTTTGTCAACCCCAACGGGTCAATCCAAGCCAGTGGGTCAGGAACGTAGCTATAGGCATTTTCACCACCAGCCAGTCCGATAGGGTCTTGGCTGATGTAGCGGGCGGTGTACGGGTCGTAATAGCGGTAGCGATTATAGTGTAACCCTGACTCTTCGTCAAAATACTGCCCTTGAAAGCGCAGATTTTGTGGTACGGTGCGGTATTCTATGGCGAGGTTGCCATAGGATTTGTAAACACCACTCCAGACAATGTCGCCATTCGCCGTTATGAGCTCTTGCGGGGTGCCGAG
This sequence comes from Gilliamella sp. Nev5-1, assembly GCF_001690895.1. Classification (NCBI taxonomy): domain Bacteria; kingdom Pseudomonadati; phylum Pseudomonadota; class Gammaproteobacteria; order Orbales; family Orbaceae; genus Gilliamella; species Gilliamella sp. Nev5-1. Next base: position 4,186 of record NZ_LZHO01000072.1, read on the forward strand.
TTGGTCGTTGAGGTAGTAGTAGATTTGCCCACCTCGTCCACGACCGACTAACTGCGCCATCGGTCTAAAGCCGGTGCTGCCCGGCTCGTAAATGTAACTGATGCAGCGGTAGTCTTGGGCCTTGGTGTGTTCATTGCGGATTACCTCTACACTAAAGTCCGCATCATCGGCGTGGCATTCCGTAATAAGGTTTTCACCTTGCCAGAAGAACAGCGTTTTATCGCCCGTTTGCATGTCGGTTTTGCTGATTCGGCGACCAAAGGCGTCATATTCATAACCGTGTACGGTTTCTACCGTTTGATGAAAGTCTTTGTCGTTTTCGTCCCAGTAGTGGCGGATTTTTTTAAATTCAATAAGCTGATGTTGCCCATTCCATTTAAATTGGTGTTCAGTATGTTGCCGTTTACCGCGTAACTCTCGAATCACATTGCCGTATTGGTCGTACTGATAATGGCGGTCACCTTGAATCAATAAGCGGTTAGCCTTGAGCTTGTTGCTGTGGGGGCAGGGTGCTTTGGGGGTGCCATGGGTTTTGGCAGTAGATGATGCGTGTTTTAATTCATCAAGTGGCTTTTCACTGCCCAGTAAGTTATCGGCCCCGTCGAAATAAAAGTGCTCATGATAGCCTTTATAGCTCAGCTCATCCGGTAATTGCCCTTGGCTATAAGGTTGGTGGCTAGCGCTACTGAGTCGGCTTTTTAAGTCGTGGGTAAAGGTTTTTACCCCTTTGTAGTTGTCGGTCATTTGGGTGAGCTCACCGGCAACATTATATTGGTAATGACGTTCAATCGGTTTATTTAGGCTGTCTTTGACCCTGACTTTTTGATTAAGCAATCGACCACGGCTATCAAATTGCTGATGACAATTGAGTTCGCCACATCGCCCCATGCTACGGGCAATTTCATTGCCTTCCTGCCAGCGGTGGGTTGATAGTGTTTGACCGTTTAGGTCAATTTGGCTGACTTCATCACCTCGGTAATAGTGGGTTAAGATGTTACCATCAGGCAGGCGCATTCTAAATAAGCGTCCCGCTTGGTCATAATCAAAATATTGACTACTAAAGCCTTGGTGCTCTTGCGTGATGCGTCCACATTTGTCGTATTGCCATACCAGTGGCCATTTGCCATCGTCCACCTCATTGAGTCGACCAAATCCATCATAGTGGTAGGTGACCTTTTGTCCATCAGGCAATATACGGGCAGTTAACCGTCCGCAATGGTCACGCTCATAGGTGGTGATTAAGGCGGTGTCGTCTTGTCGAGTATCGCCGTATTCTGTTCGCTTGATTATCTGGTCATTAGCATCATAATCCCAAACGATATAGCGCCCATCAAACAGTTTTTCTGTTTTTACTTTGCCACTCGGCGTGTAATCAATATGATAATGGTCGCCATTGGCATTAATAATGTCGCTAATTTCACCATGCAC
>NZ_LZHO01000073.1:0-68270 GCF_001690895.1 Gilliamella sp. Nev5-1
TACCGGCAGGAAGGATTACCCGTTACTTAGATAAACTGGCCGAATATCATGGGTATCCATTAAAAATATGGGTCGATAATGGGCCAGAATTTACAGGAAAAACCTTTACCAACTGGGCTAAATTACATGGTATAACCATTGATTATATCTAGCCCGGTAGCCCGTATCAAAATGGCTATATTGAACGATTTAATCGTACCTATCGCACTGAGGTACTCGATTTATATCTATTTAATAATCTAGAACAAGCAAGAAAGGTAACCGAAGAATGGCTAACCATTTATAACACCGAAAGACCGCATGAGGCATTAAATAACATGACACCAATTGAATACAAAACACTAAAACAGGCAGCTTAATTTTCTACGTGAGTTGTTTTACTAAGTTGGGGATATTTACATGATAGATATAGGGATTAACATAAATTATTTTTAATAACGAAACGGTATAGATTCCTCAAAGTTTTTTACAAAAATAACCTGATAAGCGAACAAGTACGTCAAAATTTCAAAATTGCTATAAAATTCACATATAACATTACGTGAGCTGCTTTATGTTCAATCGATTTTACACATTTCTTTGTGACATAACGAAGTTGTTGTTTGTGACTTATTGTTTTTTTTATTATTGCTGTTATTTATAAAAAGCTTTAAGGATAGTCGGGAGGGGATTGGGTATAAAAACACACTTATCAGAAAATAAGTGCGTTTTTAGCAATAAACGCCTTATTTCACTGGTCGCATGGTTGGGAATAAAATAACATCACGAATTGTATGGCTATTTGTAAATAGCATTACTGTTCGGTCAATACCAATTCCTAATCCTGCTGTAGGCGGTAAACCATGCTCAAGGGCAGTAATGTAATCTTCATCATAGAACATTGCCTCATCATCGCCAGCGTCTTTTTGGGATACTTGATCTGCAAAACGTTGTGCTTGATCTTCTGCATCATTGAGTTCTGAGAATCCATTGCCAATTTCACGGCCACCAATAAAAAATTCGAATCGATCAGTAACAAATGGGTTTTCATCATTACGACGAGCCAGAGGTGAAACTTCTGCTGGATACTCAGTAATAAAGGTTGGTTGAATTAAATTTGCTTCAGCCACTTCTTCAAAAATTTCAGTGACAACACGACCAAGTCCCCAACCTTTTTCAATTTTGACGCCAATAGATTGGGCAATGGCACAGGCTTTATCAAAATCATCTAAATCGGCATTATTGGTTTCAGGACGATAATGGCAAATCGCTTCACGCATGGTCATTTTAATAAATGGTTTACCAAAATCAAAAGTATGATCGCCATATTGCACAACAGCATCGCCAGTTACAGCAATAGATAAACGACGGAATAATGCTTCTGTTAATACAATCAGATCTTTGTAGTCAGCGTAAGCCATATACATTTCCATCATGGTGAATTCTGGATTGTGTCTTGGCGATACCCCTTCGTTACGGAAGTTACGGTTAATTTCAAAGACACGTTCAAAACCACCCACCACTAAACGTTTTAAATAAAGTTCTGGCGCGATTCGTAGATACATGTCTAAATCAAGCGCATTGTGATGCGTAATAAATGGTTTCGCTGATGCACCACCTGGAATGACTTGCATCATTGGGGTTTCAACTTCCATAAAGTGATTTTCTAGCATAAAGTTACGGATTTCGCTAACCACTTTTGAACGCGCTTTAAACGTTTCTCTTGATTCTTGATTGGTGATAAGATCCAAGTAACGCTGGCGATAGCGCATTTCTTGATCAGAAAGCCCATGAAACTTATCAGGTAATGGGCGTAGTGCTTTGGTTAGCAAACGAATTTCTTCACAATGAATAGAAAGCTCACCTGTTTTAGTTTTAAATAGGTAACCTTTAGCACCGACAATATCCCCCAAATCCCATTTTTTAAATTGTTCGTTATAAAAACCTTCAGGAAGATCATCACGAGTAACATAAAGTTGGATTTGCCCAGCAACATCTTGTAAAGAAACGAACGAAGCTTTACCCATAATACGGCGCATCATCATACGCCCAGCAACAGTTACAATAATTTTATTTTCAATCAATTCTTCATTCGTTTTATCGCCATACTGTTTATGAAGATCGCTTGAAATTGCGTCACGACGAAAATCATTCGGGAAAGCAATGCCTTGTTCGCGAATTGCAGATAATTTTTCACGACGTATTGTAAGCTCGTTATTTAACTCTTCAATATGGTTTTGTTGCTCTTGCTGTGTTGACATAATTTTACCTTTTATTTATCACCAAGCAGGGTTATAAACCTGCTTTTAAGCTTTCTTCAATAAATTGATCTAAATCGCCATCTAATACGGCTTGGGTATTACGCGTTTCAACGCCAGTGCGTAAATCTTTAATACGTGAATCATCAAGCACGTAAGAGCGAATTTGACTGCCCCAGCCGATGTCAGATTTGTTTTCTTCCATCTGTTGTTTTTCGGCATTTTTTTTCTGCATCTCAAGCTCATACAGTTTTGCTTTTAACTGCTTCATAGCTTGATCTTTATTGCTATGTTGTGAACGGTTATTTTGACACTGCGTCACAATCCCGGTTGGAACATGTGTAATACGTACGGCAGACTCGGTTTTATTCACATGCTGCCCACCGGCACCCGATGCACGGTACACATCAATGCGAAGATCGGCTGGGTTAATGTCGATATCAATATCATCATCAATTTCAGGATAAACAAATACTGACGAAAACGAGGTGTGGCGTCGATTGCCTGAGTCAAATGGGCTTTTACGGACAAGGCGATGCACCCCAGTTTCCGTACGTAACCAACCGTAAGCATAATCACCCGATACTTTAATCGTTGCTGATTTAATACCGGCAACATCACCATCAGAGACTTCCATCACGTCGGTTGCAAAGCCTTTTGATTCAGCCCAACGCAAATACATCCTAAGTAACATTTCAGCCCAATCTTGTGCTTCAGTGCCTCCTGATCCAGATTGGATATCCAAATAACAATCTGCACTATCGTAATTGCCTGAAAACATACGCCGAAATTCAAGGCCGGCCAGTTTTTTTTCTAGCTGATCAAGTTCGCTATTTGCTTCATCGAAAGTCTCTTGATCTTCCGCTTCAATAGCCAGTTCAAGTAAGCCTTCAACATCGTCAAGACCTTGCGTTAATGAATTGATAGTATTGATAATTTCATCTAGTGCGACGCGCTCTTTACCTAACGCTTGCGCTTTTTCGGGATCGGCCCAAACTTCGGATTGCTCTAATTCAGCATTGACTTCTTCGAGCCGTTCTTTTTTTACATCATAGTCAAAGATACCCCCGAATCACAGCCGTGCGTTCGGTAAGTTCTGCTATCTTTGATTTAACAGGATTAATTTCAAACATGATTTAAATTGGTTTGTTCAGTTTTATGATTTTTTACAAGCGTTCATTGTAGCGGATTTGGGCATAATTTAGCAATTGCCAATTACCGTTTTGACTTAAACTTGATGAATAAAGTGCTCAGCGAAAAGTAAAAATAGCGCATAAAGCGCCATCTTTTTAGTTGAAGATATTTAGTGCAAGCTAGGTTATTTTTTTGCTTCAGCGTATAGCTCAGCAACTTTATCCCAGTTAACCACATTCCAAAATGCACCGATGTAATCAACACGACGATTTTGGTATTTCAAATAATAAGCATGTTCCCAAACATCAAGCGTTAGGATAGGTGTACCAAAAACGCCAGCAAATTTATCCCCCATTATTGGAGAATCTTGGTTAGCTGTTGAAACCACTTCAAGTTTACCATTTTGTAATACTAACCAAGCCCAACCAGATCCAAAGCGAGTGGCTGCCGCTGCTGCAAATTTTTCTTTAAATGCATCAACTGAACCAAAATCTTTTTCGATGGCAGCTTTAAGTTCACCTTTTAGTTCGGTACCGATTTTTAATAATTCCCAGAAAAGCGTGTGATTAACATGACCACCTACATTATTTTTAATGCCAGTAAGTTTATCAGCCGGCACTTTATCTAAATTTTTTAATAAATCGCTTGGGCTAAATTCTTTAATTTCAGCAGGTAAAGTTTCAACGATAGCATTGGCATTGTTGACATAGGTTTGATGATGTTTATCGTGATGAAGATGCATCGTTTCAGAATCGATATAAGGTTCTAATGCATCATAAGCATAAGGTAAAGGGGGTAAAGTATAAGCCATGAAATTTGCTCCTTTCATATATTAGGTATTATCAACTACTTTATCTTATGAGTATACGGGCTATTAGAATAGCCCTCAAACTATCACTTAGATAGTTAGTGGCTATCTGTGATTAGGCTGATGATTATTTTTCTAATTAGCTTTCATTACTTGCTATAAATGGAGTATACATCATAATTGCATGGTTTTCGCTGATGAGCTTTTCTTCGACATGGTTATCAATTAAATGTGTTTTGCGTTGCCATATTTTATTATGTCTGGTGTAGCCTCCCCACCACTGTTGTTCAATGCGATGATCGGTTTCTAGGATTTCATAATGATGAGTTAAGGGGATATTAGCAAGTAATTCACCATGTAAATATTGATCATCAAGCCAAAGATTAAGCCGGTAAGTGGTATTAGTTTTATTGAGTAATTGTAAATCTACATAGTTATAAGACAAGGTCGCGCCACAAGCAAAAGGAATTGTACGATTGATATCGGGGAAAACATCAAAACTATGCCGCCAACGCTCCATAATGGTGAGATCAGAATGTAACACAATCCAATAAATCAAATTACCTAATTGGCATAATCCACCACCAATATCTTTGCCTATCTGTCCATTATGTAATGATAGCCCTTCTAAAAATCCTCGTTTTTTGGATGGACGCCCTACTTTTTGCCAGATCGAAAAACGTTGATTGGGCTTAATGATTGAACCATTAAGTTTTTCAATGGCTAATCTAAGATTCGTGATCTTGTTATATTGTAAATACATATCAACATCTTTTAGTGGTCTTAATAAAACAGACTGATGTTTTTTGTGTGAATAACAACAGGTATTATTATTTATGTCGACAGTACTATAAATGTTACGATGTCGCCACCAATCTAATTTTCGTTTTAAGATAAAATACTCTTTGCCTAATTTCAGCCTTAATTTACTGCGTTTTATCGGTTTATCGACAATGATACCTTTCATATTTTCTATTCCCTTATCTACAATATATAATCAGTTATTTTTCTAAAGATGATTGATAGTGCTGGCTCAACTTGTCGAGAAAAGCGAAAAGTTTTTGATTCATTGCCGTGTAATCATGCGAGCGAAGCATTTCAGGCGTATCAACAAAGCGGTAATTGGCAGCTTGATTAAGCTCTTTTTGCGAATGGGCAATCAGCAATTCAACAACTTCAGGCGTGAACTCCATATGGCATTGAAACCCATAAACGAATTTATTATAAGCAATGATTTGCCGAGGGCAGCCTTCACTATAAGCAATAATTTGGGCATCTTTGGTTAAACCAGGCATATCATTGTGCCAATGGCCAACTTCTAATGCACTTCCAAAATCAGCAAATAAAGGATTGGCTTTACCGATTTCAGTTAGTGTAATAGGAAACTTCCCAATCTCTTTTTCTGGGCTTTTGGCATAGTTTGCCCCTAATGCTTCGCCAATTAATTGTGCACCTAGACACACACCAATGACCATTTTACCCGCTTTTATCGCAGATAAGATCACGCCTTGTTCTGCTATGGAATCAAAATGGGCACACTCTTGTTTGGTTGTTGACGGCGATTGTGGACCACCCATAACAATAAGAAAGTCGATATCATCAATGCAATTAGGAAGCGGTTCATTAAGATAAATGCGAGAATAAGTTATAGTGTGATGATTATTTATCGCCCATTGTTCATAAGCTCCAGGCGCTTCAAAAGCTTCATGAATAATAAAATGTATATGCATTAATAAAGACTCCTTGCCTATAAATATTATCACCAAAATCATGGTTCAATGACATTATATATATCTAACAATAAATTTATTATGAATAATTTTTTCGCAAATACAATATAGACTTTTAATATCAACAGGATAAAAATTTGGAATAAAGGAAAGAAGCTGTGTATAAGAAGTAATTTATCTCAGATGGCTTTGGGATTTAGAAGTTGGCTCCTCCAACAGGACTTGAACCTGTGACATACGGATTAACAGTCCGCCGTTCTACCGACTGAACTATGGAGGAACCGAAATGTAGCGCGTATATTATAGATTTAATGGCGCTATGTCAATAGTAAAATGATTTTTTGTGTTAATTACCTCCTTTTAGGATAATTCAAGTGTTAGGATTGTCTTGAATAAGTGTTTTTGTCTGAGTAATTGTTGTGGATGCGAACCAAGCTCTTGTTGTGGGATGCTCTGTTTTAGATCGCGATAATAATCAATCCAATAAGGCAAAATTTGATTTGTCGTTACATCCTTAAAATTCATTGAATATAATGCGAAATAATCACTACCTTGTTTAGTTTTAAAGGCATAAGTAATCAGTTCACTGCAATAAAAACCTTCCGCATTGGGATGAAAGCTATGATTGTAAGGTGAACCTAAGCAATGTTTAGCTCGCTTTAATGCATTTTGAATAATAGCTAAATCATGGATCCTACCAATGATATTACTTCTAGCCATACCAACAAAGTCAGGCAAAGATTGTTCAATTACGCCATATTTTTGTGTCGCTTCAATGACGCTATTATTGCCAATATATAAACCGACATGGTTGATATTTTTTGTTATCTCATCCATGTTAGCCACTGCGCCAGAACGGTTTATAGCGTCACTAAAATCATTATCTTCGTTAAGGCTTTGGAAAATGATATCGCCGTTTTGAATATTATTGATTTTTAGCACGATAACGCCATAGCGAAAACATTACACAAGTTGCAATAATAAATTTAAGTGCATCAATACCAACAAATGGAAAATAACCCACTTTTAACGCATCAATAAACGTAATATGTAAATAGCCCATTAAATAAACAACGCCAAATACAAATAACAATTGATGTGCAAAGGCAAATGCAATTAAGCCTAAAATGAAGCGACGATCATACCCCTTTTCTGCTGCAAAACCAGCTAAATAGGCACTAAATACATAGCCATATAAGTAACCGGAAGAAGGTGATGCTAGCGCCATAATCCCACCACTGCCATTAGCAAATAGCGGTAATCCCATCGCACCTAAAAAAAGGTATTGGATTATTGCTAATGCGCCTAATTTACGACCTAAAAAAGCACCAATTAGCAATACTGCCAATGATTGTAATGTAAATGGAACAGGATAAGTCGGAATACTAATATTAGCGGCTAATCCTAAAAGTAATGCTGCGCCGGTGGTGGCCAATAATTTACGTTGCCAAGAAGATAAATTGACCAGTGTCGTGATAAATGTTGGATAATACGAAGAGAGTTGTTGTTTCATTATTTTCTACCTTTGATACATAAATAGTAGAACTATAATAGCGCAACGTATTTCAATGTAAACTATTTTTTATATAAAAAGTTTACATTAAGATTAATTTGTTGCTATCTCACTCTAAGATAAAGAGCGGGATAGCAAAAAACAAGGTTTTGCTTAAACTAAGTAAGGATTGCTGATTCGTTCATGACCAAAACTTGACATTGGGCCGTGTCCTGGCACAAAAATAAAGTCATCACCAAGAGGTAATAATTTGTTAGTGATTGATGCAATTAAATCGGTATGATTGCCTCGAGGAAAATCAGTTCGTCCGATACTGCCTTTAAATAATACATCGCCGACAAAAGCCAATTTATCCAAATGATTAATAAAAACAATATGTCCTGGAGTATGCCCTGGGCAAAAAAGCACATCAAGGGTAATTTTACCTATTTGGATCTGATCCCCTTCTTTTAACCAACGATCAGGTAAAAAACTGTCAGTATGTGGAAAACCAAACTGTACGCATTGTTGTGGCAAAGAGGTTAATAAAAATTCATCTTCTTGGCTTGGTCCAATAATCTTTACATTATAATGTTGAGCTAATGTGGTTGCCGCACCAACATGATCCAAATGTCCATGGGTTAATAAAATCTGTTTAATATTTACGCCCAGTTTTTCAACGGCTTTTTTCAGTAGTTCTGGTTCACCGCCAGGATCAATCAATGCGCCCTCCATGGTTTGATCACACCAAATAATGCTACAGTTTTCTTGAAAAGCGGTAACGGGGATGATTTGATACTGAAACATATACTTATCTCCTTGTTTCTTGGTTATGGGTGATTAGATTTTGGCCATCTTCTTTTTTTAGTTGCGCAAAAATAATGCTTGATAGCACTGTAACCACACCGAGTATAACAAATGTTAATTGAAATGCGTGAATAGTACTAGCTGAGTTGCTAATTAATCGCAGTAAAACTGCACCAAATCCTGTACCAAAACTAATAGCAAGTTGTTGATTCACTGCCATTAAACTATTGCCACTACTTGTATTTTCGTTTTCTAAGTTCGCTAAGGTTATGCTATTCATCGCGGTATATTGCATAGAATTGATACCACCGATACAAAATAGCAATAAACTGATTAAGATAAGGGGTGTTGATAAATTTAGTAGAGACATTAAAATAATCATCACGCCCGCTAAAATGGTATTAGCAACGAGCACAAAACGATAGCCTAAACGAGCTAAAATACGAGGAATAACGATTCGAGTACAAATTGAAGCAATAGCCATTGGCATTAGCATCACACCGGCAAAAATAGCCGAGTAGCCAAAACCGACCTGTAATAACAAGGGAATTAGAAAAGGTACGCCAGATATACCTAATCGGCAAATTAAATTGCCAATAATACCTATTTTGAACGTATGAATCTTAAAAAGTGATAGGGGAAATAATGGTGTTGGTTTCTTTTTGGCATACCCATAATAGATAAGTAAAAAAAAGAAGCTGATTGCGGCAAGTAGCAATGAAAAATAATATGTTTGATTTTGGTTTAAAACCTCTACACTTAAAGTGGCACTAATAAAGGCAATCACAATAAATATAAAGCCAAACAGATCAAAAGGCATGCGTTCACCCTTTAGATTCGGCATATATTTCCAACTAATTATCACGCCTAAAATACCAATGGGTAAATTAATAAAAAACACCCAATGCCAACTCACCATATCAACCAAATATCCCCCTAATACCGGTCCCAAAACAGGTCCAATTAAACCGGGAATGGTGGCAGTATTTAAGGCGGCTAAAAAATCACTACGCTTAAAAGATTTAATTAATACTAAACGTGATATCGGTACCATCATTGAGCCACCAATACCTTGAATAACACGCGAGATATCTAAAAAAATTAATGAATTGGATAAAGCACAAAGCAATGAGCCAAGTGTGAACAGTGAGACAGCCATCACAAAAATATTTCTAGTGCCAAATTTATCCGATAAAAAGCCACTGACTGGAATAAATAATGCTAGGGTTAAAGCATAACTTATCACTGCCGATTGCATATTTAAGGGTGATTCATTAAGATCTTTTGCCATCGTGGGAAGCGCAGTGTTTAATATCGAGGTATCAAGCGATTGCATAAAAAATGCAAATGCTGCAATCCATGGTAATATTCGATAAACAAAAGGCGGTAACTGTAATTCGCTATTCATTTTAATTTGGCCTGAAATTAATTTAAATGCTAGGTGAGCGGTTGAATATAAGCTCGGAAAATTAAGCTCTCTTACTACCTATTTTATGAAGAAAGAGAGCAGATGAATGCCATTTTACAATATTATTTATTAATTATTGGTTTTTTTCTTATTTTTAACAGGTCTATCTTGCCAATAGCCAGCTAGTAATCAACCTAAATTATTGTGCCAAACCGAAAATACTACAGCAGGCAGTGCTGATAAAAGAGGGGGTATAGAGAAAACAAACAGCTGATTACATAGTCTGATCATATAAACCTGCGATGAGTTTAATAAAATCATTCTATAATAATAAAGTTATTTTAGTTGCTTTGTGTGATTTTTATTCTATTAATGCTACTAAATAGCGTTAAGGTATTTGTTAAAATCGTGTTCAGTATGTGATCTGCTGATTCATTGCGTAATTGGGTCAAAATTTTAAATACTTCAGCGATATATTCAGGGCGATTTATTTGTCCTTGGCGGCCACTTAATGGCATATCGGGGGCATCAGTTTCAAGCACAAGACATTCTAACGGTAATTGAGCAATCGTATTGCGAGTTTTGTTCGCTCGTTCATAACTAATTACGCCACCTACACCAATATAATAACCCAGCTTAACAAATTGCATGGCTTGCTGATAGCTACCTGAAAATCCATGTATTACACCACGACAAGGTAAGTTGGCTCGGTGTAATTCGTGGTACATAATATCGTGCGCTTTGCGTGAATGAATCAAAACGGGTAAATCAAACTGTTTGGCAAGCGCTAATTGTGACCTAAAAAATAATAATTGTTGTTGCCAATCAATACGTAAATCATAGCGATCGAGTCCGATTTCACCAATGGCAATTAATTTTTTAGGTTTTTGTTTAACAATATTGGTTAACCGCTCTAAATCAGCCATGGTATGTTGATAAATAGGATGCAATCCCAAAGCGGCATAGAGTTCATAGTAATTATCCGTTAGTTGTAAAACAGTATCAAAATAGTTAGCACTAACTGCAGGTATGATTAACCCAACAATACCCGCTTGGCGAATCTTATCTATTGAATCGGCAAGATAATCGGTAAAAGGTGGAAAATCAAAATGACAATGTGTATCAATAAACATAATACCCCCCTTATTTTACCGTTGTTTGATGTAATAAAATAGGCAATAAAAACCGCTGGCAAGCAAATATAATTTGTTCAATTAATGCATCCGTTAAGTCAGGGTAAAGGCGAGTATAATAACTGTCGCACTCAGCAGATCGGTTAAATCCGCCTTGCCAAGTATTTAAAAGCTGATTGGTAGCTTTATCGCTCGCGACAATCTCACCGGTTTTTTTATTATAAGCAGCCATTAACCAACTCCATGCGCTTTGTACTGGCAATAATAAAGGCTGATTAATACCGTGTAAATAACCCTCCACTAATGTGGTTAATATCGCAATTGCTTTATCATGGGGTAAGTGTAAAAAACGCCACTCAGTATCTTCCCGGCCATAGAGGCGGCTTTGATTTTCAACTTGATCTGGATTTAAGATACAATAAACTAAATGATCAATCCACAGTGAAATACCATCTCGAATCGACAGTTTTGCAGGACGCCATGCCAATATACCGTCTTCTTGCACATGGGTTAACCAACCTTGTAATTGGACATGTTGCCCATTGGTCAAAATAGTTAAATTGACCTCTTGCGTTGTCATAACCAATCGTTCTTGGTTAATTTTATTCGCTAATGGTTGCAATGATTCGACTTGTTTATCATAAATAATTTCACCAAAGGTACCATCGGGTAATTCACCCGTTAACGCTAAACGTTGATAAAAATCATCGTATTGTTGCAGTTCATTGCTGATCAGCTGATTTAAAATCAGCAAGTTCAATTGATAACGTTTTAAACTATCAAGATTAAAATTTTCGGTATCGGGTAAGGTATCATCCAGATAATTGATATAAAAATTAAACCGTTTTTGTAAAAAAAAACGAATAGAGTGTTGGTAAAATCGTTTTAATTCATCGAGATTGATATTATCGACATCAATAACAGGTATTTCACTAATAAATAATTGGCTTTCACCTTGTTGTAATGCCGCAGGTAACCACTCATCGGCATAGCTTTTGGGTTCCTGTAAAAAATTTTGAGGATTAAAGGGTGTGCGTGTATGGTTTACACGTAAAAAATCCAAGCTGTTAGCAAAACTAACCGTGTTTATGGGTATATTATAATATTGGGCAATATAATCCCAAAGTTCATTAACTAGTATAGAGGGATAACGTTCACTGTTATCTTTCATCTCACGACCAATATAACTAATATACAGCTGTTTTTGTGCAGATAAAATTGCCTCTAAAAAAAGGTAACGATCATCGGTGCGACGACTGCGATCGCCTCGTCTTGGATGCTGTGCGATTAAATCAAAGTCAAGTGGAAGCGACATTCTTGGATAATCCCCGTCATTCATTCCCAATAAACAAACAACTTTAAAGGGAATGGAGCGCATTGGCATCATGGTACAAAAGTTTATCTTACCGACTAAAAAACGATGTGCTAAATGATTTTGTTCTAAGCGTGATTGCATGGCATCATGCAAAATCGTGATAGAAATATTTTCCATATAATTGGCTGACAGACCACTATTAGTCAACGCTTGCCACTCTTGTGCTATCATCAATAAAATGGATTCACGTTGTGAATTGCTGACAAAAAAATCATTAATTAATTCAAGACAACAAGGCTGCCAATCAATGAGTGGTTTTTCTTCGTTTAAGATAACAAACCACTTATTTACCACTTTAATAAATTCGGCTAATTGACCGATTAATTCGGCATCTAAACCGGTTGCACCATCATAAGGTAATATCTGTTGCCACCCCCCATGCTCACTACTCATCGTATAGCCAAGTAATAACCGTTCAAGCCCAAATAACCAACTATGTGCACTATCAAGCCCAAAACGAATGCCCGATTCCACAATCCAAGTTCGTAGCAAGGCTAATTGCGATTCACTAATGGCAAATTTTTCGGCAATAGCAGGGATTTCTAATAAGTTAAATAGCTCTTCGGCCGTAAATCGGCTTTGAGGAAAATTTAAGATAGTGAAAAAACCTTGCACAATCGGATCAATATTTCGGGCTTTTTGATCAGAAATAGTAAAAGGTAAAAATCGCTTTCCAGAAGCATTTGCAAAAACAGCGCGAATATAAGGAACATATTTATCAATATCCGACACCATAACAATGCAATCACGTAACTCCAATGTAGGATCTTCATCAAAAACCGATAACAGATAATCATGTAACACTTCAACTTCTCGCTGTTCACTATGGCAGGCATGAAATGAAATGGACTTATCCATAGGTGACATATGTTTATTACAAAATTCGCTTTGATAAAGATCCAAAATATCTTGTTGTATGGTCTGTAACAAACAAGAACAATCCAGATCGACAAACGCTTCAATATCTTGCTTATGGCTAAATTCTTGTAGTAAAAATAGATTATCTCGACCTAATTTCCCCCACGAAGTTAACAATGGATTAGGGATTTTATCTGGTGTGTTTTCGATATCTGATAATTGTTTTTCAACAATATCTCCCCAATACCATTTACATGGATTATTAAACATTAAATGGACATCAATATGTTGCCCAAGTGCTGAAAGTAATGAGAGATAAATAGGGGGAAGCGAAGTAATACCAAAAATAAAAATACGATCAGGTAACGGATCTAAACAAGCACGATCAAAATGTTTATCTAACAAAATCTCAAGCATTTGCTGATAAATATTAGCCCGATGATAAGGTTGGCTGATAGCTATTAGCTTACGCCAAAGCTCGGCTTGCCACGTTTCATCAGAATGATAATTTAATTCGGCAACAGTTTGATTGGCTTCCCATTTTGCCAGCCAATCAGGGCGATAAACTAAATATTGGTCAAATAACCAAGCGATACGAGTTGCTAATTGATAACGTTTTCTATCGTGTTTATCATCATTAAGATAATGGCTAAGTGCAATAAATTCAGGCTGCTTAATAACTTGGGGTAATAAGTAATATAAACGCCACGTCATTGATTCAATATTATAACTATTTTCAGTTGGCGCATTGGGTAACAATTTTTGGTATAGCTGCCAAATAAACTGTGTAGGAAAAAGAAAGTCAACATTAGCCACAATACCCAATTCATCAGCTAACGCAATTTGTAACCATTGTGCCATACCTTGACTTTGCACCATAACGATATCAGGTATGAATACGTCCTCTAATGGTTGTCTGAGCATCAATTCACTTAATAGTGTCTTAAGCAGATCAACTTGGTTAGAATGATAAATGATAAACATATTAGTGTAGCAGCAAATTTGATAAGGTTGTTTAGGATTATCGCTGATCGTTACTAATAAATCTAGCCATCTAAAAACTATTCTTCTACTTTATATTTTTGCTTAATTTTGGCTAGATGTTCTTGCAATGTAGCATTAAATGCCTCCACTATCCATTTAGGTCAGCCTTGACCTTTAATGATATCATGGTTGGTTGAATTAAGTTTCTTGTTCCCATTTGTATTTACCATCTCTCAGGCTAGCTAAGTCTTTATCGAGCACATCAGATGGCAAACAATAACGCTTCAATAGTTAATCAAGGTTGAAATTATTTTTTGCTACTTAATTTAATTGGCAAATTGCCAACTACAATGTCGATCAACATAAAACAACAGTTTTTTCATATCTGTATTAAACCAGATTAAACACGACTAGCATCGTTAAATTTCTCTCATTCTGATTAACGAAGTTTACTCATCGATTACTCGATGAGTGTTTCAATACATTCAATAGAATTGCAACAAGTCTTTGCTGTTTATGCTTATTGGTACAATCGCAAACAATGACATTCATCGTTAGGTTGACCAACAATAGAAAGTAACGAAAACCGACTTCTTAATCTAATTGCTTGAATATTGCTATTTCTCTGGCTTTTTTATTGATATTATTCTTTAATTTTTACGAATAATTATTGTTTCTTTGGTGTTAAAGTTATATAATCGACGAGCCTTATAAAAATTGAAAGAACTAGGTTTACGCAATAAAGGAAATATTTAGGGAGAAAGTTATGGTGTGCTTATCGGGTCTTAGCACTCAAATAAGAGCTTTTTTAAATAAATCTATTAAAAACAAACAAGGTGTGATTGCCATTGAATACGCCGTTGTTGCTGCAGGTTTAGCAGCAATTATTGCAATTATTTTTAGCACAAACGGTCCAGTTAGCTCAACGCTATATTATATATTTACCCAAGTATCAGCGAAAATAGCTACCGTAATTTAGCTAATGTTCCCCCCGCCTTTTCCTACTTGTGTGAATAATCAATGACAATACTGGAAACGTTAATTTTAAATAGCTCTGGTCATCTGATGTATTGAGAAATTTGGCATTGCTAAAGCTTTTCCAATTTGCTCATTAATTTTATGCTAAAAATTCCACCTATTGTTTTTTTAGATTATATTTTTTGTAAAATTTATTCAGAATTTTATACCGTTTAAATATGAACAATTATATAAAATGAACTGTTTTAATGATTATAGACAAAATGTCGCCGTATGTTAATAGACATTTAGTATGTATACGTTAAATAGAGCATTAGATATTTAATATCTTTCCTTATAATATTACACTTTACTCTTCCGCCTTATTTATCTTATAAGACAAGGTAAATATTGTATTTCCTTACTCGATTGGCTAGATCGCCAGGTAGGTTAGTGAATGTTTGCCATTGATAGGATTTGTATGCGCTATTTGATCCTAAATTAAGCCTCCGCACTAACCAAATTGAATAGTACATGGTTTGCCACCCATTGTGACGACATAATAGGCATTCAGCGATTTGATACACGAAATGTCAAATTCAGCTAAGGAAATATAAATTTTGGTTAATATGTACAAGTTTTTATATCACTTACTACCATTATGATCATATAAAAATAGGCAATCTATCTTTGATTGCCCATATTGCTTGCTTAATTATTTTGTTGTAGCCAATACATTGCTTCATAAGGCCTTAATGTTATTTGCGAACCTAAGAACGGGCTATCTGGATAATTACTTAATAATTGACTCCAGTTTAGATGTTGTAATTGTGTTGGTAATGAGTAATTGATTTTTTTATCAGTAAGATTAATTATTACCAATAGTTGTTGCTGATAGTAACTACGTACATAAACCCAATAATCGGCAATATTTGGGGTAAAATCGTGATAGTCACCTAAAATAAAAATCGGATGCTGCTTGCGGAGCGCAATTAAAGTTTGATAACAATAAAACACTGAATCGGGATTATTGAGTGCAGTGTTAACATTAATTTGTGGGTAATTATCGGCAACCTCAATCCATGGTTCACCTTGCGTAAATCCAGCATTAACTGAGTTATCCCATTGCATTGGGGTTCGACTATTGTCTCTGGATTTGCTGGCTAAAATGGCTAAGATTTCCTGCTTTGTCATGCCTTGCGCGAGTTTTTCTTGATAGATATTCAGGCTTTCAACATCGCGATATTGAGTAATATCCGTAAAATGAGGGTTAGTCATACCAATTTCTTCACCTTGATAAAGATAAGGTGTTCCTTGTAAACCATACAGCAACATGGCTAGCATTTTGGCCGATTGTGTATGATATTGGTTTTCGTTGCCAAGTCGCGATACAATGCGTGGCTGATCATGATTACACCAAAAAATGGCATTCCATGCTTGATTATGCATGCCCGTTTGCCAATAACCGATAATTTTTTTAAGCTCAATTAAATCAGGTTTAGCTAAACACCACTTATAGCCATTAGGATAATCGACTTTTAGATGATGAAAATTAAAGGTCATAGTCAATTCTTTACCATCTAATGCGGCATATTTTCGGCAGTTTTCTAGTGTGGTTGATGACATTTCGCCAACCGTTTTCAACTGATAGGGTTGAAACACATTAGCACTCAGATCCTGTAAAAATTCATGAATACGTGGGCCATCGGTATAAAATCGTCTTCCATCACCATTTTCATCATTAGGAAAATTCTGTTGTTTAGATACTAAATTAACCACATCAAGCCTAAGCGCATCGACCCCCTTATTCGCCCAAAATTGACACACTTTCTTGATTTCATCACGAACGGTTGGGTTTTCCCAGTTGAGATCGGCTTGTTCTTTAGCAAATAAGTGTAAATAGTATTGCTCCGATGGTTGATGCCATTGCCACGCTTTACCGCCAAATTTTGATAACCAATTATTTGGCTCTGCTCCATTTGGAGAGGCATCTTTCCATATGTAAAAGGAGCGGTAAGGGCTATTTTTATCTAAAGCTGCTTTAAACCAAGGATGCTGGATTGAAGTATGATTAAACACCATATCCATCATAATTCGGATATCTCGTTGATGAGCTTGTGCAATGAGTAGCTCAAAATCAGCCATTGTGCCATAGCTTGGATCAATATCGTAATAATCCGAAACATCATAACCGTTATCAATTTGCGGCGACGGATAGATTGGCGTTAACCAAATGGCACTAATTCCAAGGTTTTTTAAGTAATCTAATCGCTTAATAATACCTTGTAAGTCTCCAGTTGAATTTGCGCCACTAGCTTGAAAACTTTTTACATAAATTTGATAGATAGTCCCATTTTGCCACCAAGGAATTGTAATTTTGTTCATTGTGCACTCTTTTTGTTAATCAGTTAATCACTTATCGTTTAGTTAATACAACGATAAAAAGTGACATCAATAAGTTAGCGGATATTTAACGTGCCTTGCTTCTGTTTTATTTTATAAACTAACGAGGTTAAAACAATCGGAACGACAATTGCTACCAACATAGCAACGGCATAAATTGACCAATATATCGGTTTGATAGTTAATATGCCAGGTAAGCCACCAACACCAATGCCATTAGACAACACGCCAGCTAACCCACAAATTAATCCAGCTAATGCCGAGCCAATCATGGCGCATAACATCGGGAACTTATAACGCAAATTAATGCCATACATAGCAGGCTCAGTCACGCCTAAATAGGCTGATATCGCCGCAGGTACAGAGACTTCACGTTCATTTTGTTTTTTACTGGCTAAAATAATACCAACCACGGCTGAAGCTTGAGCTATGTTAGATAAAGCAATAATGGGCCAAATTGGTGTTCCACCCATACTATTGGTCATCTGCATGTCAATAGCAAGCGTGGTGTGATGAATACCTGTAATCACCAGTGGTGAATAAATAAAGCCAAAAATAGCCGAACCAATAAAGGCATAATCACCTGTCATTAAGTATTTAACAATATAAGCAATACCATTACCTAACATGCGGCCAAATGGACCTAAAATAAAATGGGCTAAAAACACAGAAACAAGAAGCGCACCAATCGGCACAATCACTAGATTCAAGTAATCAGGTACAATTTTGCGTAATCGTGTTTCGATCCAACCCAACGCTAAACCAGCAAAAATAGATGGAATCACCTGCGCTTGATAGCCGACTTTTTCGATACTAAACCAACCAAAATCCCAAACATCAGGTATTTTACTGCCAAGATCATAAGCATTCATCAATTGTGGTGAAACCAAAGTGATACCTAAAACAATACCTAAAATTGGCGATCCTCCCATCTTTTTCACAGTAGACCAACAAATGGCAACTGGTAAAAAGTGGAAAATCGCTTCGCAAGGTAACCAAAGTATACTGTAAATTGGAGCCAGCCAATGATAGGTTTGTATAAGCGGCTTACCATCAATAGTTGGCATTTCGCCAATAATATTACGTAATCCAAGTAATAAACCACCAGCGATTAAAGCTGGTAATAATGGCACAAAAATTTCCGCTAAGTTAGAAATAAACCTTTCAAAAAAAGACATATTCTTTTTAGCTGCAACTTTAGTTTGCTCTTTGCTTGCTTCATCTAAATTTAATTGCTGGATCAATACTTTGTAATAACTATCAACATTGGTACCAATGATAACTTGAAATTGCCCAGCATTATTAAAACAACCTTTCACAAAAGGCAGTTCTTCTATAGCTTGGACATCAGCTAGCTTAGGATCAACTAAGGCAAACCTCAATCTTGTTAGACAATGGGTAACACTGGCAATATTTTCTTTCCCACCAATCAACTCGATCAATTGCATTATCGATTGGCTAGTTAATTGGGTATTTTTAGCCATAAAAGGTCTCCTTTAAATTAGAATTAGCCTTTTTATTTCACTAATAATCTGGCTATTTTGAATATAGATTAAGCATAGATGGAATTGAATAATTAATAAATGGGAACGTTCCCTTTTTTGTGATTGATATCACAAATTAGAGCAAAATAAGCACAAATTAAATAAAAATAACTACGGGTTAACTTATTAAATAGCAAGGAATGGTGATACTTTTCAGCTCAAATTGATTTTGTAACATATTCAGTAACTCTTGAGCCGCATAACTACCGGCTTTATCAAAACCGAGTTCAACTGCACAAGTCTTAGGGAAAAGAAAACTCAGTAGCTCACTAGTGCCAATACTACCAACCACAATATGTTCAAACTGTTTTTCGTGTAAGTATTTATTTAATCCTAATGCGATGCTATCTGTTGCACAAACAATTGCCGATGGGTTTTGTGCTAATACCGGTATGGCGAGCTCATAGCCTGAGCGATAACTTAATTGACCTAAGGCTGCATTTGGGATCAGTTGATATTGCTGACAAAAATTCAGATAAGCTTGGTAACGCCGAGCGCCAGTGGTCTGGTCTTGTTGATCAATACCAAGATATCCAATTTTTTGATGTTTTTGTGAATGATATAAATAGGTAAGTAGCGTGTTTACTGCTCCTATATCATCATAACAAATACAAGTATGAGCAGGAAACTTTCTGGCAATCACCACACTTTTATTTTGCCAGAAGGGTAATAATGAATGTTCAAGCCCAGTAAAAGCAAAAATAACCACACCATCAGCTTGCTTGTCTTTTAGCATGGATAAATGCTCTTTAACTTTAGCAGCACTAAATTGACTCTCCATAATAATAGGATCATAACCATGCTGATAAAAAATAGGCAACATGCTGCGAACAGCTTGATTTTCTGACCATGAATCAAGACGGGTCACAATAATACCAATGACCTTATTGCCATAACCACGCATGGCTCGAGCTGATTTTGACGGCGTAAATTGATGCTGTTCAATCATTGCCATTACCTTGGAGCGTGTACTGGCTTTAACCATTGGGTCATGATTGATCACCCGTGACACCGTCGATTTGCTTACCCCACAAAGCTTTGCAATATCTTTAATCGTCAAATTGTTTGAAGATATGCCCATAATAAATTTAGCCAACAAAAATCAATAAAATCATACTAATCTATTTTAGAAAAAATAGCGATTTTAGATTGTTGATATCGACTTGATAAACTAGCGACACAATTAATGACTAAAACAAAAAAGATGAAAAATTTCATTGCATTTCTATATAAAAATCGTTCAGGAAAGCCATTGATTTTATTGAAGTTTTTATTTGACATTTTTAAGTGAAATCAAGCAGTTATAAGGTGGATGCTGCCTGTAGTACTGTTAGATTTCAAGTTGTTTCCTTTCACAATATCTTGAAATTATTATCAATAAGCTTTCAGAAATGAACTTTCAGATTAAACCCTGTTTCAATATGATATTTAGGTTTTCCATTTTGACTGTTTGGTTTTTTAGCAAAAATTATCACAGCATCCAATTTAAGCTAGTAAGGTAAAAAATCATTTAATAATGCCAATAAGCTCTCTTTGATTTTTGTATTATCTTGGGTTAAATCAATAGTACAAAATGATAATTTATGTCCTTGAATAGTCATATTTTCATTCACCGTCGCACCGACAGTTGGGTATAGCAACATGCCAGAGGCGCAAACCGATAAAGGATCACTATCTTTTTCCTGACTTCTTAAATAAGCATACAATTGATAAAGGTGATGACTACTAAACGAGTTAGATCTAAATCGTGTTTCTTTTAGAATTGAAGTACATTTAGTATCAATAATTAAACGTTGTGTATGACCGCGATTTTCAAGAATTAAATCGGTTTTCATAGTTGGCAAATAGGTGGTGATATTATCAGTCGCATTGCTATATTGCCAATTTAATTTTTTACCCGCATAAATAGTCCATTGCCGAGGATCTAAATTTACACGATAAAAGCCAACTATCGCTTTTTCAAATAATTCACGTAACCAATGATCGGTTTTTTTTAGTTGTTCAATGGTATGTAATCCTTGGAATTGAGTGGGAATTGACAAGCTAAAAATCAGTTTTGCTAAAGAGATTAAAGTATTATCTTTAAAATTTGCATGGTTAAAACGCTCCTTTTCATAGCAATAATACGTTGTTTGACCAATTTTCAACGCAGTAAATTGATGAATGATTTTTCTACATTGTTCAATTAAGCTCGCATCTTTCAATTGTTTTACTAATAGATGAGCCGCAGCATGAATATAGCGATTTTTAGGGGTATCAATCGTTAAATCATCATATCGACATTGAATTTTACCTTTTGCCAATAATTGCTTACGCTGAGTAGTTAAAACCTCTATTTTTCCTCTGACACGATTAAGCGCTTTTGTTGTGAGCTGATAATCTGCGGCAAGATGATGTATTAACCATTTATTTGCTGCCTGACAATATAGTTTGGCAGCGAGCATTATTAATTCCTCTGGGTTATTTTCTAGTTCTATTCTCTGCTTTTGCCCTACAGTTTTATAATAATCAGAAGCATAGAGCAAAAGTAGCCATATGTTTCTAATTGGTATTTTGGCAACGGTCGTATTGGTTAATAGCGGATGATTATTTATTGTGGTCATTATTGTGCATTACCTAATAATATATTCATCGCATCGCTAAATTTTTCAGGCTCGCCAAACCAATACTCTTCTAATAGAGGCTCGATTTCTGAACGAACAATATGTTCAAACCAATCTTGCGCAGCCATTTCTTGGTTAGGACAAGTAAAATAGCTATGTCCAATGGTAAATGCCTTGCCGAGTGAACTATCATTACTAATATATTGATTTAATGCCTCTATACGGTGCCTTATATCTTGTAATTGTTGCGGTGAAAAGGCGTGTTTTTCTTGCACATAGTTGAGCCAATTTTCGCCAAAATGAGGACTTAAATGGTAAAAGGCAAAACGACGACGTAAAGCAAAATCGAGCATCGCTAACGAACGATCGGCAATATTCATAGTGCCGATAACATAAAGATTGGCGGGAATAAATACGCCTTTTTCATTTTGGTGTTGGTATGTTAATTCTAATGCCTCATTTGGATTTCGTTTATCAGCTTCAAGTAGCGTTAACATTTCACCAAAAATTTGTGCTGGATTGCCACGATTAATTTCTTCAATCACAATCACATAATTTGATTGAGAATCTCTCCTTGCTTGATTAATTATCTCTAAAAAAGGTCCATCAATCAGCGCTAATTTTCCATCACTGGTTGGTCGATAGCCGCGGATAAAATCCTCGTAAGACATATTAGGATGAAATTGAATTGCTTTGATATTCTTTGAATCTTTATAACCAACAATAATATTCGCTAAACGCTTGGCTAACCATGTTTTACCTGTCCCTGGTGGACCTTGTAAAATAATATTTTTTTTAAACCTTAAGCTATTTAATATGGCTTGCAACTGTTGTTTATCAACAAAACAACCTTCATTGATTAAATTATCCAAGGAATAAGATTGCTTCATTATTACTGGCTCAGTCGTGTCTTGATTATCTGAACTGTCTTTTTCTAGATAGCTTGCATCTGTCTCTAGTAATTGGTATTTTCCATTTCCCAAAAATAACAAAATATTATCATTTCTCAGTTCTTGAAGCCTATTATCAATGCTTGATTTTATCGTTTTATTATTAGGAAATAATTGCTGAATTTCTTCTTTATAATGATCAAGAAATTCCGATCGAGTAAATATATTATCATTTTTCTGATAACATAATTGTTTAACACGACTTAATACAATATCTTTCCAAGTATCATTACTTGATTCGTTCATATTGTCAGCATTGTTATTACTATTAACATTGTTACTATTAATATCCCCATACCGTGAACGCCAATAAGGAGCATTACGGAACACGTCAATTTCTTGTGGCTTATCATCAAAAGTAAAATTAATTAATTGTTCTGAAAACCAATTATCAGCTTTAACTTGCCAAATGACAGCGACATTAGTGTAAAAATACCACTTTTTATTTAAATCAGTTCGTTGCCAATTGACTTCCAATAATTTACCATCGCCGTAGTTCTTTGTTACGACCCCAATAGCCTTAATTTTCATAACAGAAACATTAAGGCCTTTATTATCAAAGGGTAAATTGTGCTTTTCCGTATAAGTTGATTTGATGGCAATTTTGTCACCAACCGCAATTGAACGCACTAGCTTTAAATATTTATCGTTATAACCACTTTCCCAAATGCCTGCACTAATAAAGTGATCGGTTTGATCTTTGCCATTATAGCTAGCACTCAAAAACCAATATGTTTTTGTCCCGTCCAATTGCTTTCCTTTCTGATTATGTTATTTATTTTTATGCATATTTTAAACTAATTTATTGTTAACCAAAAATAGAATGTTGATAATTTTTTGCTGACTATTGTTATAAAGTTATTTATGTTTTTACAATACATAATCAAATAGTTAAATAATAAAAAAGTAGATGGTTTTGAATAAATCTATTAATGACTTAAAAGTGTTGTGCATGCATATCAGATTGAATTTTTTTACATAAAATGATCTTGTTACTAGGCAAAAGAAATTGGTTAAGTTAGGTTATAAAATTATGCATCCTAATACATTGTCAATCACATAACTGATATAGGATGTAATATCATGTCCACCATTTTACCATTGCAATTAAAATGACTTTATTTAACTAAATTTTGATAAGCGCTATTCGATAAAATTATTTTTTGCAATAATACGAAATAATTGAAATGATGATTTTAAAAGGAAAATATAAAGGTGTCATACAGATTTTTATGCAGTTCACTGCTTATTTTCGGCTTTTCAACATATGCATTAGCGATCGAAACAAATAATACCATTGAGTCACAATTTAAAGCGGCTTTATTATGCAAGGTTGATCCAATTGATGGTCGTGATGCAAAAGTGGTTAAACAACTCAGCGAGCAAAACATTACCGTAAAAAATTTAGAAGAAGATGGACTGATTAATTTAGAGTATCACTTTGCTAAACCGCTGGAAATAATGAATACCACTGTGTCACAGATTAAATATCAAGGCGATAGTGGTTCATACTTTTATGCGATTGCTAAAGGTGATATAGATACATTTGCCAAATCAATGGCAGCAACCCCAATCCCTGCCGATTTAAAAGAAGCAATGTCTTGGGGTGATATAGGTCAATATTATCAATATACAGCCCCAGTCACGGAAGAAAATCCTTTTCCTAGTATCATTCTTATCGGCCGTGACAAAAATGTTAAATCAGATGAGTTTTATTTTGGCTGTGAAGAATTTGACGGCTAATCATGATTAATTTAAGGATGGGTAAAAGGTTACTCATCCGCTTTTAATTTGTAAGCCTTTCCCCACGCTAACATGGCATCATGTACCTGTTTTAGACTTTGTCCAACCTCAGTTAACGTATATTCAACCCTTGGTGGAACCTCGGCATACACTTTACGGGTTAATAGCCCACTTTTTTCCATAGCTCGCAGGTGCTGAGTTAAGACTTTTTGCGATATGCCAGTCAGCGATTTTTTTAGTTCACCAAAGCGTTTGGTTCCCGTAAGTAAATCACGCACAATTAATATTTTCCATTTGTCACCCATTAACATTAATGTGGTTTCAACAGGACAAGGTGGTAACTTTTCATTAAGTGACATAAATAATAAATCCTTTAAATTCAATAATAATATTATTTTGGTAACTATCTTACTAATTAGTACCTACTTTACAATAGAAACGTTGAATACTAATCTAAAAATACTTATTTAGTAACTAATTTTTTCGAAAAGATATTTATTAAATTTAAAAAATATTAATTTAAACAATACGAAAGGAGTATACAATGAAAATTGCTGTAATTGGTGCAAGCGGTAAATCAGGCTCATTAATTGTTAAAGAAGCGCTTTCACGTGGGCATGATGTCACGGCGATTGTACGTAAGCCAACTTCTCACGTCGATCCAAAAGCAAAAGTATTGGTTAAAGATCTGTTTGATCTGACTTATGAAGATTTAAAGCCTTTTGATGTGATTGTCGATGCTTTTGCCACATGGACACCAGAATCATTGCCATTACATCAAACCAGCTTAAAACACCTTACTGATATTTTAAAAAATAGACCTAATCGATTATTAGTTGTAGGTGGTGCAGGAAGCTTATACGTTAATCCAGAAAATACTATTCGTTTAGTCGATACACCTGAATTTCCTGATCAATTTAAACCATTAGCGACTAATATGGCTAATGCGCTTGATGAACTTAGAAAATGTGATGATGTGCAATGGACTTATTTAAGCCCTGCTATTGAGTTTATTGCGGATGGAGCAAGAACAGGCCACTATAAAGCTGGCGGTGAGCAAGTGTTATTCAATAATAAAGGCCAGAGCCAAATTAGCTATGCCGATTACGCCATTGCAATGATTGATGAAGCAGAAAACGCTAAACATATTAAGCAACGCTTTACCATTGTTACTGAATAATCACACTAAAATAGCGTGATTAAGTTTTTTGAGTAGTTATAGAGATTTATGTTAAACAATAGCTAGTAGAATAATTCAGAAAAATTTTTAAACCCTTTACACTTTTATTTATTGTTTAGCATTGTACCTCGTTTTAAACGTTTTTAGCGTTTAGTGAAACACATTAACCCAGAGCCATAACCCAAAGGGAGCGAGAGGATCCCTTTGGGTCATTTTATCGATACTCTCGTAAAGTGTTGCCTACGGTAAATTGCCCTACCAAGCGAGAATAATTTTGTTTAGACTTTAGTGAAAAGCAGTAAATTATTGTCGATAAGGCTTCAGGTAATATGGTATTTGAGTATACAAATCTACTTATTGGGGAAAATATACCTAAAAATGTAAGTCCGCCTTATTTAATAACTTAATTTAGATTGTTCTTTTAATGCCTTGCGCACTGCCATCAAAACTTCACCTAATAAGTTTTTTCCTCGCCATTTGGCCATATTAAATCGCATTTCATCATCCATGCTTAAACCGATTCCCCAAACTTTATCATAAGGGCTGGCTTCTGCTAAAACTTTATCTTTGGTTGATAATAACGATTTTTTAAGCTCCGCATTTTGAGAAAACTTTGCATAATTACCTTTAAAAACAATTTTTTTCTTATTGTTATCCCATATCGTTTCATCAAAATTACGCACAGCTTGCCCGATCTGCTTTTGCATTTTCGAGGAAGTGATAGATAAAATGGTATTGGCGCTTTCTACATCTTGAAATAACAATGCTTTAGCATACATCATCCACTGCTCTGCACTAGTAAATGTAATATTATCAATGACAAAATGGCAAGGGTACCATTGAGATAAGTAATTGTCAGGACTAAAAAAGAAAATCATTTTCTTTTTTCCAACTTGTTTCATCTTTTGAAATCGCTCCTTGTTTAGAATAATCAAGCTAAAAATTCATTAACGTACAAATAAAACCTAACCATTGATAAAAGTAATACATATTGTATTGGGCTATCACATAATTTCCAATTTAAATACATTCTATCAAATAACAAGCTTCCAGATACCCTAAGCATAATATCTTTTCTTCTCTATTTTACAGCGATATTGACTTTGACTGATTTAGCTAGGATTTTGCGCTAATTATCGCTAAAATACAGCGCAAACTAGGTTGGTTATAAAACCATTAAAAATAACCCTATTTTTATACCAAGATAACATTAGCAAACGAGGTTAATACGTTGTGATTACATCTGAAGAGATTAAAAGTCGATTATGGGATGGCGCCAATGAGCTGCGTGGTTCGATGGATGCCAGCCGTTATAAAGATTATATGTTAGGTTTAATGTTTTATAAATTTTTAAGCGATAAAACATTAGCTGCATTTAAATCGATGACAACCCGAGATGAGATCACCGAGTCCGAGCTTATCACCAATTATTACAATGGTATGGCTGAACGTGGTCCTCAATTAGAAAGCATGTTACAACGTACGTTGGGTTATTATGTTTTACCCGAGCATCTTTATCAAACTTGGATCGCGGATATTAATAAAGGCAATTTTGAAGTGCAAAAAGTGATCGACAGTTTAAATCACTTTGAACGTTCAATTGCCAATAGCAAAGATGCCGATGACTTTAAAAATCTATTTTCTAATTCAACCTTAGATTTAACCGATACCGCTCTTGGTAGTAATTTACATGAACGCAGTAAAAATATTAAAGCCTTAATCTTATTATTTGCCGATCTTGATATGGTCACTTTGCAAAAAGGCGATGTATTAGGCGATGCTTATGAATACCTGATTGGGCAATTTGCCATGGAATCGGGTAAAAAAGCGGGGGAATTCTATACGCCTCGCCAAGTAAGTGAAGTGATGGCACAAATCGCCGCCAAAACACCAAATATCCGTTCGATTTATGACCCGACGGTTGGATCTGGTTCATTACTGCTAACAGTTAAAAAACATTTAACTAAACAAGCACAACAAAGCTTAACCTATTACGGTCAAGAAAAAAATACCGCCACCTATAATCTAGTGCGGATGAATTTATTACTGCATGAAGTTAAACCCAATAAAATGACTATCAGAAATGGCGATACTTTAGCCCATGATTGGCCTGAAGATCCTGAACGTCCTAGCGAGGGCGTCCAATTTGATGCGGTGGTAATGAATCCCCCATATTCGGTAAAAAACTGGAATCGTGCAGGGCTAAAAGTGAGCGATCCCCGTTTTGAAATAGCTGGCGTATTGCCGCCTGATTCAAAAGGTGACTTTGCCTTTTTATTACATGGACTATTCCATTTAGGACAAAGCGGTACCATGGCAATTGTATTACCCCATGGAATCTTATTCCGTGGTGCAGCCGAAGGAGAAATCCGCAAACGATTATTAGAAAAGAATTACATTGATACCGTAATCGGCTTACCAAGCAACCTGTTTACCAACACTGGCATCCCCGTTGTGGTTTTAGTGTTGAAGAAGAATAGACAGCTCAGCGATCCCGTATTAATCATTGATGCCTCAAATACCTTTATCAAAGTCGGTAAGCAAAATGTCTTGCAAGAAAAAGACATCGCCAAAATTGTTGATACTTATGTATCACGTCAAGAGCAAGCTGGCTATAGCCATTTAGCCACTCGCCAAGAGATTATCGCCAATGAATACAACCTCAATATCCCCCGCTATATTGATGCCATTGATGATGATATTGCTCACGACGTTGAAGGTCATTTATTAGGTGGTATACCACAGCACAATATTGAGCAACTGGCGGTTATTCGTGCCACCACCCCCGATCTATTACAGTCGGCATTAGAGCCTGTTCGTCCGAAATATTTCATTTTAAAAGAAGAGATTAGTCAATTAAGCGCTAAAATTTTAAATGATGCACGTGTTCTACAACAATCTGAGCAATTAGCGAAGCAAACGCAAGCTTATATTGACCGCTATTGGTCACAAATCATTGCAATTAATGATCCTGAACAGATTCACCCGCTGATGGAAGTAATGTTAAACGATATAAAAATCTTACTAGCAAGCTTTAATCATCTTGATATCTATGACGGCTATCAGATTATTGCCGAAATTTGGCAAAATACATTACTCCATGACGCTGAAATTATTGCCGCAACTGATTTTTATACCGCAGCACGTAACCGAGTACCGAATATGGTCAACAAAGGTAGCGGTGCTAAAAAACGGTCTGAGCAAGACGGCTTTATCAGCAGTCTAATCCCAAGCGAATTAATTGCTACGGAATTATATGCCGATGAATTAGCTAATATCGACCACAATAAACAGCAAATCCAAACGCTAGAAAGCGAACTTGCGGATCTTATTGAAGCAGCCAAAGTCGAAGACAGCCCTGAGTACGATGCGCTGTATGAATCATTGAAAAAGAATGATGATGACGAACCGCTTGATACATTTGATAATAAAAAACTCAAACAAGAGTTAAAAGAGACACCAAAAGATGCTGAAGCATATTTAACACTTAAAAAAGTCGATAAATTAATCAGCCAAAAATCGACATTAAGTAAACAAATTAAAGCGGACGAATTGGCATTAAAAGAAGCGGTACAAGAACGGATTTTGAGCTTAACGGATCAAGAAATTGACACACTAATGTCTAAAAAATGGTTTGGTAATACCATTGCATTACTGAGCGAATTAATCGAAAAACCGATTAAAGCCGAATTAAAAACCCTGCAAATGTTAAACGAACGTTATCAAGACACCTTAACTTCGATTGATAAAGAGATCGAACAACTCGAAGCCGAGTTACAAGCAATGATGCAAGATCTGGTGGTAACGCAATGAGTCAAAGTAAGAAATTAATTCCTAAGCGGCGGTTTAAGGCGTTTGAGGATAGAGAGGCTTGGAGTCTTTTAAAACAACTCAATGAATATGCTGAAATATTAACTGGTGGTACTCCTAGTACTCAAATTAAAGATTTTTGGATGCCGAAAGAAGTTCCATGGATGTCTTCTGGCGAAATAAATAAGAAAAGAATTTTTTCTACAGATAATATGATTTCCCAAAAAGGATTTGATAGTTCTAGTGCACGCTGGATAAAAGAGAAGTCAATTCTTATCGCATTAGCAGGACAAGGAAAAACTAGAGGAAAAGTCGCAATAAATGAATTACAAATAACAACAAATCAGTCTATTGCAGCAGTAGTACCAAATGAAAAACTTGATTCAGAGTTTTTATTTCAAAATTTAGGTATGAGATATGAAGAATTACGTTCGATTTCTTCTGGGGATGGTTCTCGTGGAGGATTAAATAAAAAAATCATATCCGAGCTGCATGCTACTATTCCGAATATTGATGAACAGAAAATTATTGGAATTTTTTTCCAAAAACTTGATAACCTTATTAATACTCAACAAAAAAAATTAGAAAAAGCCAAAACCCTAAAATCTGCCTATCTGAGGGAAATGTTTCCAAGTAGGGGAAAATTACAACCTAAGTTACGGTTTAGTGGGTTTAAAGAAGACTGGAATAATAAGGAACTGGTTCAGTTATTAAAATATGAACAACCAACTAAGTATATTGTAAATAATGTTGACTATAATGACGCTTATAAAATCCCTGTTTTAACAGCGGGGAAAAGCTTTATATTGGGTTATACGAATGAAGAAAACAATATTTATAAAGCAAATGTTAATAACCCTGTCATCATATTTGATGATTTTACCACTTCGTCACACTATGTTGACTTCCCCTTTAAAATTAAGAGTTCAGCAATAAAAATTTTAATGCTAAAAAATCAGAATTATAATTCTGTCTTTGTCTATTACGTATTGAGAAATATTATGTATGTACCTCAAAATCATGAAAGGCATTGGATTTCAAAATTTTCGAAGTTTGAGGTTTCTGTTACTTGTGAAGTAGAGCAACAACAAATCGGTAATTTCTTTAAATTACTGGATAACAAAATCGCCCTAGAACAAAAAAAACTAAATAAATTAAAAAACATCAAACAAGCTTATTTAAACGAAATGTTTGTATAAAAGGAGTTAAGGAATGAGTCAGGTTGTAAAAGATGCCGCAGAAAAAATTTTTCAAGAAAATTTCGTCAGGGAATTAGAAAAACAGAAATGGCAGGCACCTGACTTTTTAGATGGTAATCGACGTAAAGTAACGGTTAATGATTTAGTTACGCATTGGCGGGGTGAACTTAATCGTCTTAATGCCGATCAACTTGAAGGTGTTGAATTAACCGATAACGAATTTAGCCAAGTAATGGCAAAGGTTAACCAACTACAAAACAGTTACCAAGCGGCAAAATTGCTCGCCATGGAAGAGTCAAAAGGCAAAATTGATGGCATCTATCGCGATGATAACCCGCTTATCACCCGTAAGCAAATTACCTTAACTATCTTTAAAAAAGCCGAAGTGCGTGGCGGTGATTCCAGTTATCGCATTGCCCGCGAGGTACAAACCCCTAACGGTAATCGTTTTGATTTGGTGTTATTAATTAATGGTTTACCGTTAATTAATATTGAACAAAAACGGACCGATAAAAACCTTGACGAAGCATTCGAACAGTTTAAGCGTTACTATCGAGATGGTGAATATAGCCACAATTTTATGGCTTTTTCGCAAATGATGGTAATAAGTAGTGAAATCGAAACTCGTTACTTTGCCACGCCTAAATCAATTAGTGACTTTAACCCTAGCTTTGTGTTTCATTGGGCAAATAAATTCAATCAACCGATCAATCATTGGCAACAAGTCATTGAACACTTTTTAATGATCCCCATGGCGCATCAAATGGTGGGCGACTACTTAGTCATTGATGAAGCCAAAGAGGAAGAAAACCGCCGACATATGCTAATGCGCCCTTATCAGGTCTTTGCTTTGCAAGCGGTAGAAGGAGCGGCATTTGGTTGGGATAATCCCAATAAAAAACCACATGGCGGCTTTGTTTGGCATACTACAGGATCGGGTAAAACTATCACCAGTTTTAAAACTGCGCTATTTTTATCAACTCGAGCTTATTTTGATAAAGTGGTCTTTTTGGTCGATCGGCGTGAACTTGATAGCCGCACCAGTGATAACTTTAAAGCCTATGCTGCCTTTGAGCCTGTCACGGTTGATGACACGCACAGCACTGCGCAACTTAGAAAACACCTTAGCACGCGCCAAAATGGCATTGTGGTCACCACTATCTTTAAACTGCATAATTTGGTTAAAGCCCTTGAAGAGGGTAAAGATAGTCACTTAGCCGATAAAAAAATTGTCTTTATTGTTGACGAAGCACACCGTTCCACCATGAAAAATATGATGGGCGATATAAAAAGCCATTTTAGAAGAAATGGGCTATTTTTTGGCTTTACTGGTACGCCGCTTTTTGATGAAAACAAAATTAAAGGCAAAATAAACGAAAACAGCGAAGTGATTAACACTACCGAAAAGTTATTTGGCCCTAAATTACATCAATATACCATTGATGAAGCCATTGCTGATGGCAACGTGCTCGGGTTTCATGTCGATTATATTAATACTGGCGAATTTAGCAGTTATGAAGATTTACGCGATAAGCTTATTGAGCGTATTAAAATTGAAAAACCAGAACAATCCGATCGCGAAATCGCCCGATTAGTACATAGCTGGAGCGAAACCGAAGTTGAAAAGCAAGCTATTGATAAAGAGCTATTAGTTTATCATGATCAAACTCATATACCACAAGTGGTTACAGAGATTTTAAATAACTGGCAAGCACAATCTCAACAGCAACAATTTAATGCTATTTTAACCGTCGCTTATAAAGAACGGGTGATTGCCTATTATCAGGAATTTAAAAAACAACTTGCAAGCCAACAGCAAAAAATCAATATCGCCATGACCTTTAGCTTTGGTAACGAAAATGATCCAGATAATGTCGATCCCGAAATTATCAGTGCCATGTTTAATGATTACGCAGCGTTTACTGGC
Source organism: Gilliamella sp. Nev5-1 (assembly GCF_001690895.1). Classification (NCBI taxonomy): domain Bacteria; kingdom Pseudomonadati; phylum Pseudomonadota; class Gammaproteobacteria; order Orbales; family Orbaceae; genus Gilliamella; species Gilliamella sp. Nev5-1. Next base: position 32,283 of record NZ_LZHO01000073.1, read on the forward strand.
ATTAAGTTTATCGCCGGTGATAAAAAGCATGGCGAACAAGCCTATTTTGAGGATGTGGTCGAGCGTGCTACCCGTGGCGGTAGTGGTCGTAATGGTAAAAATATTGATTTAGTGATTGTCGCTGATCAGCTATTAACAGGCTATGATTCTAAACGACTCAATACTCTTTATGTTGACCGCACTTTAAAGCTACAAAATTTAATTCAGGCTTATTCACGCACCAATCGCGTGTTTGGTTCTAGCAAAGAGTTTGGCACAATTGTAAATTTCCAAACCCCACGCCTGACCGAACAAATGGTTAACCAAGCCCTTGAGCTATATGGTAGTGGTGGTAGCAGTAGCAAAGCGATTGTTGAAACCTATGCCACTGCTGTGCGAATTTTAGCTAACGATTTGGAGCAATTAGTTTTAACCTTAGCCGATCCAACCCAATGGCAATTAATTCAACATGATGATAAAAAACTAACTGAATTTAGCAAAGCGTTTAAAGTTGCCGATGATCAGCTTAATATTGTCCAACAATATTACGAATATCAATGGGATAATGCCACTTTTGGCATGACAGAGCACCGTTGGTTGCAATATGTTGGCGCATTTAAAAACTTAACCGCTAAAGATAATACGACTAAAAAGCCAATCGTAGCACCAACTTTAATCGGTAAAACCAAATTAGCGGGCACACAGGTGATTGATGCTGCCCATATTCTTAGCTTAATTGGATCTAAAGTGAAGCATGTTGATGGTGTGCAAACCGTTAACGACGAAACTAGGCGCATTATCTACGAACAAATCCAAGAATTAAGTCAAATGGGAGAAGATCAGCAAGCAAAAATATTAAAGGAATTTGTCGATTCCGAATTATTAACAGGTCGCCTATCCAGCCAAGTCCATTTTGATCAAGCATTTGCCAATTGGAAAAACGATAAAATCAAACATGCCGTTAACCAGTTTGCTAACGAATGGGGTATTGATAGCAAGCTATTATTACAAGCAATAACTGAATTTGAACTATCAAAATCGGATATTGTGCCTTATTTTGCTGAAATGATTGAAACGATTGATTTAAGCAAAGCAAATAAAGATATTGATAATTTATTTATGCTCAATCTCGCCTTACATGACGAACTTCCACGTTGGATGACCGAGATTAAACAGCAATTTAACTGATTACTTTTAAATGGACCCAAACCATTAAAATAAGGTTAATTAAAAACGGATAATTATTTATGGCTTACTACACCAATATTTTTTCACCCGAAACGTATCAAGCTTTTATGAATTCAGATAAAACAGTATCCGGTTTTCGGGTTCGACAAAAATCACTGGCAGAAAAAGTAAAAGCTGGGGATATTTTTATTTGTTATCTGGTTCGATTATCTCGCTGGTGCGGTCTGCTTGAAGTGGTTGATGGCCCTTATGAAGATAGCACACCACTTTTTTTAGAATCGGATGATCCGTTTATTGTTCGTTTTCATATTCGTGTTAAAGTGTGGTTACCATTAACCCAAGCTATTCCTATTCATTCTGACCAAATTTGGCAACACCTTTCTTTTACTCAAAACATTGATAAAATGGTAAGTTATTAACAAACTGCCTATTACAACAAAATAACATAACCACTGATTATCCCCTTAATGAAGTAGAACATACCACTTCGGTGTATTCGGGTATTTTACGCATGGCGGATTTACTCGCCTTACAACCCAATATGAATATTAAACTACATATTGTCGCCCCAGACAGCCGGCAGGAAAAGGTATTTCAAGAGATCCGTCGTCCAGTATTTTCGTTACTAGAAAGTGGACCATTATCAGATCGTTGTAGCTATATCCCCTACAGTAATTTAAAAGATCTTAGCAAAGCCAAACATTTAGAACGTATGACTGATGCGGTGTTAGAAGATTATACGGAGCACGAGGAATTGTAAAAATCGATAATACCTGTATTTAATATAAACTAAAAAAAGAGCGGTAGTTGATCATCTTTAGTTGTCCCAACTAAGCGGTCTCTTTGCAACAACCTTCTGTTTGTGTTAGTTTTTAATTCAATGTTTGTAATTTTTTATAAGTCTCTTTCTGGGTATTACTAATCTAATTATGTTGCTAGCACTTTGTATGGTACGTTATCTTCGTAAAAATATTGTTTAAATGCATAAAAAGTCGAGAAACAGAAAATTATTTTTTTATATAAAGGTATCTATTACTTGAATCTATTTGACCAGATTTTAGGGCGTTTAAGCATTTCAATATAAAATGCAACACAATGTGTTTTTATTGGTTATCTGATAATAAAGAATTCATCAACAAAGGTAAGGCCTAATGTTGTTAAATAGTGATAATAACCAAGATACATTTCATCTTTATAAATTTTTAAGCACATTTGAAAACGGGTTCATTATAATCTCCCGTTAAAAGCATGCTTAAGCTTTCATGAAAAGTAAGGTTTGGGTATCTTGTTTAGTATTAAGTTCTAGTTCTGTGTAGTGATCATTAAGAATATGTTTTAAGTTTGTCATAGCTACTTTTTTAAATTAGTATTGATTAATTCAATATCTGTAGATTTTAGATAATTAGATAGTAGCATCATGTTGATAACTCCCCGATATTTGTTAATCATTATATTAACGTTAATGACTTTTGTTTATTTATCTAAGTGTACTAAAATACTGATGTAAAAAAATCAGTGTGTTACTCATCAAAACCGTTCAGATAGATAATTGATTTTATTTAATTTTTTATTTTTATTTTTTAATTGAAATCATATGGTTATAAAATTATTGCTATTTTCAGCACAGTTGGATTTTACTGTCTTTGTTTTTGGAGGAAGGCTAAAATTTTTGTTAAAAACTTTCAAGTAAATTTGTGTTTATATTAGAAAATAGTCTAGATTAACTCAAGAATGTTTAAAAATGTAGCGTTTAAGCTAAATAGGTATTGCTTTTTTATTTTATTACTATAATATAGCTACCTCTTTGACGCGGGGTGGAGCAGCTTGGTAGCTCGTCGGGCTCATAACCCGAAGGTCGTTGGTTCAAATCCAGCCCCCGCAACCAATTCCTATCAATCCTTGATATATCCTTTTTTCATCATCACTATTTTGATTTTGGTACAGCTAGTAATGTTGCGACAGCTTCGCTAATGCGTCTGGCTATGTAGCTATTGTTCATAGTGTATAAATGAATGCCATCCACATTTTGTGAAACTAAATCAACAATCTGATCAATTGCATAAGCAATACCCGCATCACGAAATGCATCAGGATGATGTTCATATTTTTCCATCATTTGTTTGAATTTTTTCGGTAAATTCACCCCACACATCGATACCATGCGCTCAATTTGGTTTTTATTAGTCACTGGCATAATGCCGGCTTCTATCGGCACATTAATGCCCATATCGTGCGCTTTATCTAAAAATGCATAAAAATAGTCGTTATCAAAAAATAGCTGCGAAATCAGTTGATCAGTACCAGCATTGACCTTTTCTTTTAAATGGATCAGATCTTGTTTTAGGGTTGATGCTTCAAGATGACCTTCTGGATAACATGCGCCAATCACGTTAAAATCGCCGTTTTCTTTAATAAATGTCACCAGTTCGCTGGCAAAACGAAAATCATCTTTAGGTTGCACATTCGGGCTGATGTCACCACGCAAAGCAAGCACGTTATCAATCCCTGCACATTTAAGATCGTGTAGGATTTTTTGCATTTCGGCTTTATCAAAATTGATCCCCGGTAAGTGCGCAACACTTTCGATGCCATAAGTATGTTTAACCGAATGCGCAATATCAATGGTGGTTTGACCATTTAAGCTACCACCAGCACCATAAGTAACACTAATAAAATCGGGCTTAAAATAACCAAGCTCTCGCAACGTGCTATAAATGGTTGCTAAAGGTGAGGTTTTTTTAGGGGGAAAAACTTCAAAAGAGAACACCGTTTTTTGATTAAATAATAGATTTGTTTTCATTTGTATCATCCATTCGTTATATCACTTATTTTCCTTATTAATATTTCCGCCACCAAAATAGGCGACGGAATTTTCAGGCTCGTAAAGTACGATGTCTTAGTAAATAAGCTCAGTTTTTTGTAAAAACAGTGCCTAATTCAGTGTTTTTCTTACTGCTAATGTAGCCTCAACAAGATGCTGCAAGCTTTCAACGACTTCTTTTTCGCCACGCGTTTTTAAACCACAGTCTGGATTAATCCATAATTTTTGCTTATCAATCTTCGCCAGTAATTTTTCAATCGTCGCTTTAATTTCAGCAACAGGTGGAACACGCGGCGAATGAATATCGTAAACACCAGGTCCAACTTCAGTTTTAAAATTATTAGCATTGAGTACATCAATTAATTGCAGATTAGAGCGAGAAGCTTCGAAAGAAATCACATCAGCATCCATTGCATCAATATCTTTAATGATGTCAGCAAATTCGCTATAACACATATGTGTATGAATTTGGGTATCAGCTTGGACTTTGCTGTGTACTAATCTAAATGCCGGAATCGCCCAATCCAGATATTCGCTGTTCCAATCCGCTTTACGCAGTGGTAATTTTTCTTTTAACGCGGCTTCGTCAATTTGGATAATCTTAATGCCAGCAGCTTCAAGATCTAACACTTCATCACCAATGGCCAATCCAATTTGGAATACCGATTCTTTTTGAGAGATATCTTCGCGTGGGAATGACCAATTTAAAATGGTGACAGGCCCTGTTAACATGCCTTTAACAGGTTTATTAGTCAGGCTTTGTGCATATTTCGAATATTCAACCGTAATCGGTTTAGAGCGTGAAATATCCCCCCAAACAATCGGTGGCTTAACGCAACGTGTACCGTAAGATTGCACCCATGCTTTTTCGGTAAACACAAAGCCATTTAAGCTTTCACCAAAATATTCGACCATGTCATTACGTTCAAATTCACCATGCACTAACACATCAATGCCAATTTCTTCTTGTAATTTAATGCATTCAGCAATTTTTTGTTGATTAAACTCAGTGTATTCGTTCAGGCAAATTTCACCTTTTTTGAATTTAGCACGATTTAAACGTACATCAGGCGTTTGCGGGAATGATCCAATGGTTGTGGTTGGTAATAATGGTAAATTAAAGGCCTTTTTCTGCGCTGCTTCACGCACTGAAAACTCAGGTAAACGGGTAAAATCAGACGCGTTTAATGCCGCCACTTTTTGGCGAACCGCTTGGTTTGCACCTTCACGTTCACGGGTAAATAGTGTTTGATTAGCTTTATAAGCAGTGTTATTTTCAGGATTTGCATCATTAAATAACTGACCAAGTTCAGCAAGCTCTTGCAGCTTTTCTTGGGCAAAAGCAAAATAAGCACGTTGTTGAATGGTTAATTTGGTTTCATTTTGCAATGTATAAGGAACATGCAGTAATGAACAAGATGTATTTATCACAATATTTGTGGCTTTTTGCTTGATTTTACCAAGTAAAGCTAAGGTTTTTTGGTAATTATTTTTCCAGATATTTTTACCATTAACAACACCAGCAAATAACACTTTATCAGCAGGGAAGCCATTATTTTCAAGTAAAGCAAATGACTGTTTACCTTCAACAAAATCAAGCCCAATCCCATCAAAAGGTAAAGCGACAAGTTCTTTATAACAATCACGCACATCACCAAAATAGGTTTGTAGAACAATTTTGGTGTTACCTTTAACTGATAAAATCGCTTGATAAAGCTCGGTAAATAAGGCGATATCGTCTTGATTAAGATCGGTTACTAAAATTGGCTCATCAATTTGGATCCATTCAGCGCCAAGCGTTGTGAATTTTTGGATGATCTCTTGATAAGCTTTAATAATATCCGCTTTAAAATCAACAAACTGTTTTTTACCTAAATACTGCGCTAATTTAAAAAAGGTTAATGCACCAATCACAACTGGCTTGGTTTGCACGCCTAGCGCTTTAGCTTCTTGATATTCGTCAAAAGGTTTCGTACCTGTTAACTTAATCTGTACTGAATCTTCAATTTCAGGCACTAAATAGTGGTAATTGGTATTAAACCATTTTTTCATAGCCAGCGCACGCACATCACCTTTTTCGCCCTGATAACCACGCGCCATCGCGAAATAGCGGTCAAGTTCAGATAAACCTAAATCTTGATAACGTTTTGGAATGACATTCAACAAGCATGCGGTATCAAGTACGGCATCATAAAATGAAAAATCATTCGATGAAATAAAAGCAATTTTTTGTGCCACTTGTTGTTTTAAGTGCTCGGCGCGTAACGCCTTGGCTTCGTCTAATAATTCAGCTTGGGTTTTATTGCCTTTAAAATAGGCTTCTGTTGCAAATTTAAGTTCACGAAGCTTACCAACACGAGGATATCCAATAACAGCAGTATTCATTTTTATTTCCTTTTTATCATTTTTCTTTAGTGATAAAAAAGATAACAAAAAAAACAGGCATTGAATAATTCTAGTTTTTTATGAATTGTTATAGTTTTTAACTATAACAACTAAAATAAAAAATCCCACTATTTAAATAGTAGGATTGAACATTAACAGATGAAAGCTAAGCCAGTTATTGGCGCCAGTTACCATGAATTGGTCTTGTAAAATGAGCAAGTACCGCAATCATACACACTTCGATCGATGCTCCCCAATAGATATGACCTAGAATTTCACTCCAAAGTTCATAACCATTTAAATTCCATAACCAACCCACAGTCCCTTCAGCATCATAAGCAGGATGGCGAAAGCCAAGTAACGGAATTAAAAAACCATGCATAACAACAGTTATAATAATGCCGTATAATGCACCATACCATAAGCGGATTTTATTACAATAATATGCGCCAGCAACATAAACAAAGGCAAAAGCGAAACTAAATAACCAGTGATAAAGTGTCACCGCACCTAAAACGCTTGCCCCTTGGTAAATATAATCAAGCGAGTGGGAATTAATCCCAAGCCAACCAAGCCATGCATCAATGTGCGCTGCTGGTGGCGATATTTCACCTGGTACACGAGGAGGCATATTAACCTCTGAACCCCATTTTACTAATGAACTAAAAAATCCGCCAATAATGGTGGTCCATATAATAACTTGGCGATTTGTTTTATTTCCAAACATACTGGGTATCCCATAGTTAAAATAATTACGTCATCGGATTATACTCCACAGCAGTAGATAAAAGAAGAATAAAAGGGATAGGCTGATTGTAAAAGTTATTGGAATGATGGGGGTAGTTACATTCATTGGTTAAAATAATCCTTGAAATCTTTATAAAGTGTTTTATGCCACCTTTAGGCAAAGGTAATTTTCAAAGCAATTAGTCCATGTTGTTGAAAAATAATCGAGCATAACCACTATGTAAATCTAGCTTAAATAAATCATTGAATGTGATTATTTATTATTAAAACGGTATAGAATCCTGAATATTTTTTACAACAATATAATTTAAAATGTGAACAGGTGGAATTATTTGATCAATAAATATTCAGTATAAATAGAATGTGTTATATTATTTTCGTGTGATTTTACAATGTGATCGGGTGGGTGTTAAGTTGACTTATCATGGTAAATCCTTATGAGTTGTACCAATTTGTTGAGTTGTTGAATAGATTTGTACATAAAAAGTTGGCAGTTTAGAATATTATCAAGATTTTAGAGAGTACGCAGTTAAGGTGATGGAGGGAGCAAAGTAGAATTGGCCCTATAAGTAGAGTCTTATATTTTAATAATCATTGAAGTAAATTCAGCTAACCAATTTTCATACGATAATACGTGTTTAACTAATCCTCTTATATCAGCAGTATCATATATAGCATAAAAAATTGCATCAGAGGGACTTATTTGTTTGAATATCTTTTTCATGTCTATTGGATCATTTGTCATAAAAACTATTGCATCTTGATTAGGAATTCTTTTTGCCGCAAAATGAGCAAAAATATTTCTATGATTTCTTCGAAATTTTATTTCTTCAAGTTTCTCTTCTGCTTCTTTTCTTTGTTCATGGCTTAGGTTTAATTCTGAAAGACAAGATATAATTTTATTAACTAAATTAGGAATAATATGTAATTCTTTTTGACTTGTAATTAAAATTTCTTTTTCTTTTAATATATTAAAACAACGCCTAATGTTTAAATCAATAAAATTGTAAGTTTGTATATACATACCTAATATTCTAAAGTCTTCATTAGTTAAATTTTCTAATAACTCAACTTCAAAATTTTTTAATTCATTTTCCAATGCTAATATTTGTTCAGTCCTAAATTCTTTTGGTAATCCCATTTTATTTCTCTTTATTTAACTTTTATCGAAAAATAATCAGTCAATCTAACTTAGAATCAATTATCCCTTTACACTCTGCTTACCGTAATTGATGCAAAACTCAACTAACTCATTTTTTTAAGTTGCATCTAATCATTATTATTAATCTTCATACGACAAAATAATTTTATCAATCTCCCTATACTTTAACACAAGCTTCCCTCCCAAAACATCTCAAAAAATAAAAACAATCACCTGTATTTATTTACAGTGTTTTTACTGCTATACTACCAATATTATAACTAGCCTTATGTATTAATTTATTATGATAACTCAACTTACTATTAATAATTTTGCTATTGTGGATCAGCTTCTTGTCGATTTTACTTCGGGAATGACCGCTATTACCGGCGAAACAGGTGCAGGGAAGTCGATTGCCATTGATGCATTGGGATTATGTTTAGGCAATCGTTCCGATGCCTCATCGATTCGCTATGGTGCAGATCGCGTTGATATTTCTGCAAGTTTTGTGCTGGATGATACACCAGCTGCTTTTGCTTGGCTCAGTGAAAACCAACTTGATGAAGGCAATGAATGTATTTTACGGCGCGTTATTAATCAAGATGGACGTTCTAAGGCTTTTATTAATGGTCGTGCAGTACCTATTTCGCAATTAAAAGATGTGGGGCAGATGCTCATTCAAATTCATGGTCAACATGAACATCAACGGCTTTTGCGAAGTGACTATCAACAGTTGTTACTGAATCATTATATGAATGAGCCAACACTGCTAACGCAGATGTATCAAGCTTATAAGCAATGGAAAGATGCAGTGCGCACTTACCAACAATACGAAGCTTCACGGCAAGAACGTGACGCGCATATGCAACTTTTGCAATATCAGTTAAAAGAACTTAATGAGTTTTCGCCAATTGAAGGAGAATATCAACAAATTGACGAAGAGTACAAGCGATTATCAAACAGTGAACAATTAATTAACCTTAGCCAACAATCAGTCATGCTATTAGATGAAGCTGATGATTATAATGTTAATAATTTACTAAGCAGTGTAAAAAATAGCGTTCAAGAACTAGCTGAACTCGACTCTTGCTTAAATAGCGTTTATAACCTGTTAGAAGAAGCCTCTATCCAAATTAAAGAGGCAAGTGATGAACTGCGCCACTATAGCGAGCGTTTAGAACTTGATCCTGCTCGCGCCATGCAACTTGAACAGCGGATTTCAAAGCAAATTGCATTGGCTCGCAAACATCATGTATCTCCGGAAACCCTACCCGAATTACATCAAAATTTGTTAGCTGAATTCAAACAAATTAACCAACAAGATGAGCAAAGCGAACAACTGAAAGCAGATATAAAGAAATATCATCAAATTGCTATTGAAATTGCGGCTAAATTACACCAAAAACGCTTAACAATCAGTAAAACGTTAGCTAAAAATGTGACCGCAACGATGCATGAATTATCGATGCCAAATGGACAATTGAGTATAGATATTGCTTTTAACGAAAATCGATTAAACAGCGATGGGGCTGATCAAGTAACATTTTTAGTCAGTACTAATGCCGGTCAAAATCCACAACCGCTGGTTAAAGTCGCATCGGGTGGCGAATTATCCCGTATTGCTTTAGCAATTCAAGTGCTAACGGCAAAAAAAATGGATACGCCTGCGTTAATCTTTGATGAAATTGATGTCGGTATCAGCGGACCAACTGCCGCCAAAGTAGGGCAGCTATTAAGAGAGCTTGGGCAATCAACGCAAGTTATTACCGTTACGCATTTACCACAAGTAGCAGGGCATGCTAATCAGCACTACTTTGTTAGTAAACAAACTAATGGCAAAAAAACTTCCACAGATATGCAAAAATTAGACAATAATGGACGGTTAAATGAGTTAGCGAGATTATTAGGTGGCGATAAAATTACAGATGCAACGTTAGCCAATGCAAAAGAGCTACTTATTATCTAACTTAATTGTGGTAATATAGCGCTTTCATTTTAGGTGTGAGGGAAGCTTCTCATGAGTTTATCTGGTAAACGTATTTTATTAGGAATTACGGGCGGCATTGCTGCTTATAAATGCCCTGATCTTGTTCGCCATTTAAAAAAAGCAGGTGCGCAAGTACATGTCGTGCTGACGGATTCTGCTAGCCATTTTGTCACCAAAATGACCCTACAAGCCGTGTCTGGCAATCAGGTATCTTGTGATCTCTTCGATCCATCTGCTGAGCTTTCTATGAGTCATATTGAACTCGCCAAATGGGCTGATTTTGTCCTAATTGCGCCAGCAACTGCCAATATTATTGCCAAAATGGCAAATGGAATTGCCGATGATCTGCTTTCTACCATTTGCTTAGCAAGCTCTGCACCAATAGCCATTGCTCCAGCAATGAATCAACAAATGTATAAAGCTGTGGCAACTCAACATAATTTATCAGTATTAGCCTCAAGAAATACCTTGATTTTCGGACCAGATAGCGGGTTCCAAGCCTGTGGTGATATTGGATCAGGACGTATGCTTGAGCCACACGCAATTGTTGAAGAAATTGCACACTATTTTAAAGCAACTTCAGTACTTTCAGACATATCCATTACCATTACAGCAGGCCCAACGATCGAAGAAATCGATCCAGTTCGTTACATTAGTAATTACAGTTCAGGAAAAATGGGCTTTGCAATTGCAAATGCAGCCGCTCAAATGGGTGCTACAGTCACATTAATTAGTGGACCAGTCCATTTAGATACGCCAAATGATGTCAAGCGAATTGACGTTAAAAGCGCTAAACAGATGTATGATGAAGCATTAAATTGCGCGCAAAAATCAACTATTTTTATTTCGTGCGCGGCGGTTGCCGATTATCATGCCAAAACAATTGCGCCACAAAAAATCAAAAAAACCAGCGATAACGACGAACTTATTATTGAATTAGTAAAAAACCCCGATATTGTCGCAAGTGTCGCAGCACTAAAAACGAATCGCCCTTTTGTGGTAGGATTTGCAGCTGAAACTCATGATGTCAAAACTTATGCACTAAAAAAATTAATCACAAAAAATCTAGATTTAATTTGCGCTAATGATGTTTCAGACAAAACCATCGGCTTTAATTCTGATCAAAATACATTAACGCTATATTGGCAAAATGGTGAGCAAACGTTACCATTAAGCAGTAAACAACAATTAGCAACACAGTTACTTCAAGCTGTTATAACACGATATAAAGCGAGTCATGATGAAAAGAAAAATTGATATAAAAGTATTAGACCAACGTTTGGGTAATGAATTTCCACTCCCTACCTATGCAACCGCAGGATCTGCTGGTATTGATTTACGCGCGATGTTTGATAAAACCACGGAAATCAAACCCGGCGAAACTATCTTAACGCCGACGGGCTTATCAATGCATATTGCCGATCCTAGTTTGGCTGCCTTAGTATTACCTCGTTCAGGACTCGGTTCCAAAAATGGTATTGTGCTTGGTAATTTGGTTGGTTTAATCGATTCTGATTATCAAGGCCAATTATTTGTTCCCGTTTGGAATCGTAGTCAAACACCTTTTGTTATTGAGGCAGGCGATCGAATTGCCCAATTAATTATTGTTCCGGTTGTACAAGCCGAATTTAACATTGTTGATGAATTTGTTGAGTCAGCGCGTGGAGAAGGTGGATTTGGGCATTCGGGTAAAAAATGACTGTGAGTAGCAAAAATAAAAATCGTAAAGAAGATATCTTACAAGCATTGGCAAAAATGCTTGAATCCAATGAAGGCACTCAACGAATTACAACGGCCAAATTAGCCGCAACAGTAGGTGTGTCTGAAGCAGCGCTATATCGACATTTTCCAAGCAAAACAAAAATGTTTGAAAGCTTAATTGTTTATATTGAAGATATCTTGTTGTCGCGCATTAATGTGATTATTCAAGATGAGCCTAATACCTTTACGCGTTTACAACTTATTCTTGCGTTGATATTGGGCTTTTCTGAAAAAAACCCGGGATTAACCAGAATTATGACCGGTCATGCATTAATGTTTGAGCAAGAACAGTTACAAGAGCGGATTAGCCAACTATTTGAACGCATTGAGACTCAAATTAAACAAGTTTTACGTGAACGAAAAATTCGTGAGGGAGTGGCTTTTATAACAGACGAACGGATTTTATCTAGCCAGTTATTAGCTTATTGTGAAGGTATGATGGCGCGTTATTCTCGTTCAGGTTTTAAATATCTACCCACCACTAATTTTGATACACGTTGGAGTTTATTAGTTAAACAATTGGTTTAGCCAAATTTGTACTAAAACACATTAACAGAAATTTCTATTCCCTATTACCGAGGATAATAAGATGAATTTTGAAGATTTCTTAAATCATACCCTTACCTTTATCAAACGATATGATGGGGTTGTATTTAGCTATATCGCTCATTTCTGCTTTGCTATTCTTATTTTTGTTATTGGTAGAACGATTGCTAGATTTATTAGCAACCAATTAAAACGGATATTGTTCAACCGACACGTTGATCCGACCGTTGTTAAATTTGTCAGTGCTTTGTCTTATTATGCCATCATTGTCATGACATTGGTTGCCGTTTTAGGTCAATTAGGCGTACAAACGGCGTCGATTGTTGCTGTTATTGGTGCCGCTGGTTTAGCGATTGGTTTGGCATTACAAGGTTCGCTATCTAACTTTGCCGCTGGGGTTATTTTAATTATTTTTCGTCCATTTAAAGTTGGTGAAACTGTTGTCATCAATAGCCAGCAAGGCGTTATTGATTCTATACAAATCTTCTCAACCTCTATTGTTACCCCAACGAATGAACTTGTTGTGATCCCGAATAGTCAGGTAGTGAGTGCCAACATTATTAACTATACACGTTTACCTGAAAGACGTTTAGATTTGGTAATTAATGTGGGTTATAATTCAGATATTCAAAAAGTTTATCAAGTATTAAAACAAGCCGTTGATAAAACCAATAATATATTAACCACCAAAGAGCCAACCATTCGATTAGATGTGTTAGATGCTTCCTCAATGAATTTTAATGTTTTAGTTTGGACATTAAATGAAAATTACGGCACCGTAAAAGGTGAATTGCTTGAAAATATCAAAAATGGGCTAACTGAAAATAATATCAATATTCCATATCCAACCATGGATGTAAACCTTAATACTAAGTAACAGTTATACAAAACGCCGTCGATATCTATTAACGGCGTTTTTTATTATTTAATAACAATTAAATATCTTGATCCATATTTAAAGCTGGCTTGTCGCAATCAGGGCAACCCACCACTTTTGCTGGCACGCCGGCAACGGTGGTATGCGGAGGCACAGGATCTAACACAACTGAACCCGCACCAATTTTAGCTCCTTTGCCTATTTCAATATTGCCTAAAATCGTGGAATGCGCACCAATCATTACGCCCTCACGAATTTTTGGGTGGCGATCACCATTTTGTTTACCCGTGCCACCTAAGGTGACGGATTGTAAAATAGAAACATCGTTTTCAATTACCACGGTTTCACCAATCACAATGCCTGTTGCATGATCAAACATCACCCCATAGCCAATTTTTGCTGCTGGATGAATATCTACCCCAAACACTATCGCAATCTGGCTTTGTAAAAAAATCGCCAATGATTTACGATTTTGCTGCCAAAGCCAATGAGCAATTCGATAAGCTTGTAGTGATAAAAAACCTTTGTAATAAAGCAGTGGCGTTGAATAATAATGAGTTGCTGGATCGCGAATATAGACAGCTAGAATATCGTTTATTGCGGACTGAATAATATTTTCATCAGCTTTATATGCTTGCCGAGCAATTTCACGAATTTCAATAGCCGGCATAACCTGAGAAACAAGCTTATTAGCTAAAATATAGCTTAAAGCACTACCCAGATCTTCATGATTGAGCAAAGTTGCATGGAAATAACTCGCTAGCATCGGCTCGCTTTCAACTAATGCTGAGGCTTCTTGTCGAATGGTTTGCCATAACATTTGGGGTTTAACAACAATCTTTGCATCGTTCACAACAAGTTCCTATACACATTAACTAAAATTGCTAACATTGTTTCGCAAACTTAACCTAGAAGCAAGTTTTGTATTCATTTATCATCACATTAAAAAGCAAAATGGAAATTCCATGTTTCCATTTTGTTATCATTGTTAGCGCGAATTTAAGATTATTATTGTTTTGATTTTTGCTCATCGCTTAAAGTAAATATTGCTATCGCCGAAGTCAGTAAAACAACACCGGCAAGGACATAAAATGTTGTCGAATATCCGGTATTATCAAATAATTTACCAACTAGCCATGACAACCCAATAACGCCAAGATTGGATGAAATATTAAACCCAACTAAATAAAGGGTCGCCGATAATCTTGCATCAAAATTACCCACAATATATTTGAACATCGCCAAAATAAATAATGGAATTTCAATTGCATGAAATAACTTAACGAATGATATCAAATAAATATTATCTAACGTTGCAGATAATGCAATTCGGCAAATCATAACTAGTGCAGCAACTAATAACGATCTTTTAGCCCCCATTTTGTTAATAAAATAAGGAGCAATAATCATACAAGTTGCTTCTAAAAAGACTTGGAAGGAATTTAAATAACCATAAACTTGATAACCATCTTCTGGTTTTTCAAAAAAACCAGTATAAAAATTAGGAAATAACTGCTGATCATAGATAGTATAAAAACTATAAGTACCAATAACAAACAACACAAACAACCAAAATTTTTGCAAACCAAACAGCGATAAAATTTCGCCCATTGTTGGTATAGTCGTTGTTTTTTCTACTAAAACAGTATCGTTATTTTCAGTTGGTGATGCTTGATATTGTTTTGGCTTAAACATCATATTAATGGTAAAAAAGATAACCGCAACACCCGACGCCATCCAAAAGTTAATATGAGGATCAATGCCAAATAAAATACCCGCAACAAACGTTGCAGCAGCATAACCAAATGATCCCCAAAAACGAGCAGGGCCAAATTCAAAGCCAAATAATCGACTAATACGTTCAATAAAAGAGTCAATCAAAGCACTGCCCGAAATAAAGCTGGCACTTAAAACTGGTGCACCAATACAAACACCCCAAATAAAATCATTTTTTAATAAAGGCTCATACACATAAATTAAAAAAGGGCCAATAAGAACCATGATAATACTTTGGAAGGTCACTACGGCTTTACCTATTTGTAATTTATCTTGGATAATGCCATAGAAAATCATAAAAAACATGGCTGCAGCAGAATTAGCCGCATAAACAATACCTAACTGTTCACCCGATAAGCCAATTTTACTTTTTAACCAAATGGCATAAAAAGACCACCAAAGCGACCATGCAGCATAAAACGTAATAAGGTAGCCTGACGAGAACCAATAGTTTCTATTTTGTATCATATTCATGTTTATTACTCTTATATTGTTGAAATTTGATGAAGTTTAACGTTAACATGTTAATGTTAACATTATGACCATATTTAATACGAAATAGATAGAATCGATTATCATAAATGTTAACCTCCTCACACTTTTTATCATTTCTATTTGTGATATCATCATGCATAGTAATGGCTGTTAATCATTTTTTATCTTGTTAAACAAAAGGATTTAACTATGGCTTCACTTAAGGATGTTGCAAAATTAGCATCTGTGTCACTGATGACGGTTTCACGTGCAATAAATAATCCTGACAAATTAAATAAAGAAACCTATAAACGCGTTAAACAAGCTATTGAACAACTTAATTATGTGCCTGATTTATCGGCAAGAAAGATTCGTGGTGATAACTCGGGACCTTCTGCTATTGGTGTTTTAGCATTAGAAACCGCCATGACACCGTTTTCAGTAGAATTACTCCAAGCCATAGAAAAAACTGCCCAAAATCATGGATGGAATACCTTTATTGTTAATTTATTTGATGATAAAGATGCCGATCATGCCATTAATACCCTACTGTCATATCGCCCTAACGGTATCATCTATACCACAATGGGATTAAGAAAAGTTGAACTGCCTGAAAAGTTATTAGATAAAAATGTTGTATTAGCTAACTGCATAAGCGATTCAAAGCAACTTGCTTGCTATATTCCTGATGACTATTTAGGTCAATATCAAGCCATGCAAAAGGTGATAAATAAAGGTTATAAAAAACCATTATGTATCTATTTATCAGAAAAAACGCTAGCAGGAAAAACTAGGCGCGCAGCAGCCGAACAAGCATGGATTGATGCGGGTAACAATTTGGAGGATATTACCAGTTATCACACATCAATTTTGTCAGCTAACCTAGCTCAAGAATATATGATGACAATTGATATATTGAAACAACATTGTAATAAAAAAACAGATTTTGATGTATTAATTTGTGGTAACGATCGAATCGCTTTTGTCGCTTATCAATTTTTACTTGGTCGAGGTTTTCATATTCCAAATGATGTTGCTGTGCTAGGTTACGACAATATGGTGGGTACTGGTGAGCTATTTTATCCACCATTGACAACAGTGCAATTACCTCATTATGAAATTGGTGAACAAGCAGCTTTACATATTATTGATGGCAAAACCCAAAATGAAATAATACCTGTAGCGTCACCTTATTTAGAAAGACAATCCTTATAAGAAAAATTAAAGACTATTAAAATGAGTAATGCGGTATTTATCATTTAGCGTGTAATACGTAAAAATACCCATCATTTATATCATGTTATTATCAAACATAAATATACGCCATTCAATTGATAATTAAGTAGGTCTATATCTTATTAACTAGTGGTTGAATATTGCCACAAGAATATGAACAATTGTATTACTAAAGAGAGCCATTTGCTAAGGTCAGCATAGGCTAATATTTGGGTGAAAACCCAACAGATTACATTTATTCTATTTAGGTTAGACATTACTAATGTTATCGTACTTTAACCTCATTAAGATATTATAATATTTAACTATAGTTAAGAAATTAACCTTGTACAACTAGTTAAGTTTTATTATTATAAAAAATAAATTTCATTTTGGAGTATAGCTGTGTAGTTTATTGCGAGTTGTTCTTATCAATAATAATTATAATTACTCGCGTGATGCACAGAAGTCAGGCTTCCCTATCAAATTTTGACAATTTTCTAACACATTGCTTCACGCTGTAATTTTCTTTTGTTTTTTTCAGTGGTGGTAAAATTCAATGCAATCTTTACGTCAAGAATGGTTTTCAAATATCAGAAACGATGTCTTATCAGGTATTGTTGTAGCTCTTGCTCTTATTCCTGAAGCAATTGCTTTTTCAATTATTGCAGGTGTTGATCCCAAGGTGGGATTATATGCTGCTTTTTGTATAGCGGTTATTACCGCTTTTGTTGGTGGCCGTCCTGGAATGATCTCTGCGGCTACTGGTGCAATGGCATTATTAGTTGCAAGTCTGGTTAAAGCGCATGGGATTGAATATTTACTAGCTGCAACCATACTATGTGGTATTTTTCAGATTATTGCAGGTTTTGTTAAATTAGGAAATTTAATGCGTTTTGTATCACGCTCAGTAGTAACCGGTTTTGTTAATGCATTAGCGATCTTAATATTTTTAGCACAACTTCCTGAACTGACCAATGTAACATGGCATGTCTATATGATGACTATTGCAGGGCTTGCTATTATTTATCTCTTCCCTTATGTCCCTAAAATAGGAAAAATTTTGCCATCACCGTTACTCTGTATTCTTATCCTTACGGGTCTCTACATCTATTTTGGGATGGATATAAGAACC
This sequence comes from Gilliamella sp. Nev5-1, assembly GCF_001690895.1. Lineage (NCBI taxonomy): Bacteria > Pseudomonadati > Pseudomonadota > Gammaproteobacteria > Orbales > Orbaceae > Gilliamella > Gilliamella sp. Nev5-1. The sequence goes on from NZ_LZHO01000073.1 coordinate 50,315, forward strand.
GTTGGTAATATGGGAGCGCTTCCTACGAGCTTACCTACCTTTTTGCTCCCTAATGTGCCTTTTAATCTTGATACATTATTGGTTATTCTGCCTTACTCAATTTCATTAGCAATTGTGGGATTATTGGAGTCGATGATGACCGCAACTATTGTGGATGATATAACCGATACACCAAGTGATAAAAACCGAGAGTGCAAAGGGCAAGGTATCGCCAATATTATCGCCGGCTTTTTTGGTGGTATGGCTGGTTGCGCTATGATTGGTCAATCAATGGTGAATATGAAGTCAGGAGGGCGAACGCGTTTATCCTCATTGATAGCAGGATCTATACTTTTATTATTAGTTGTTTTTTTGCAAGACTGGGTGAGCCAAATACCCATGGCAGCATTAGTTGCTGTCATGATCATGGTTTCAATTGGCACCTTTAACTGGGACTCGATAAAAAACCTTAAATCATACCCACTTTCAACCAATATTGTTATGCTTGCAACAGTCATTGTCGTCGTATTTTCCCATAATCTTGCTTACGGCGTATTTACGGGAGTATTACTAGCATCATTGTTTTATGCCAATAAAGTTGCCCATTATTTGCAAATTAAAAAGGAGCAACCAGTTAAACAGCAACGTATTTATAAAGTATATGGACAAGTATTTTTTGCCTCTTCTGCAAAATTTATTAGTTCATTTGATTTAAAAGAGGCTGTGCAAAAGGTAACAATAGATCTTACCCAAGCGCATTTTTGGGATATAACGGCTGTAGCAGCCTTAGATAAGGTTGTGATTAAATTCCGCAAAGAAGGTGCACACGTAGAAGTTTTAGGGTTGAATAAAGCCAGCAGTACAATAGTTGATCATTTTGGTGTTTATGATAAACCCGATGCTAAGCAAACATTTAATAACCATTAAAAATAATGGTCTGCGTTGATGGCTCTACATTATCATTTATTGTGCGATTATGTGGTATGGAGTAATAATAAACTTATGACACAAATTGTATGGTCAATTATGTTACCTAAAAAGCCATTTATCGCACAACATTTAAAACTTCTCAATAAAAAGCTCAGTATTCAAAGCCAAACTTCACTGCCAATTGGCAGTGAATAGGCATTACGCATAAATAGATTTTAACTGCCAACTTTCTAGATTGGTGATTTTAGCGTTACCATTTTCAGCAAATAGATTTACAGTTCGCTCTGCTGGTAACTTAGGATAGATACGGCTTGAAAAGCTATATAAATCACCATTAATAAAAACTTCAACAGATGAAGCATCAACATATATATGCAAAGTTAATTTTTGTTTTTTTGGTAATGGTACGCTACGATAACCTTTTAATTCAAGCCCCGATAAACTACGATCGAGTACAATCCGCTCAGATTGTAGATCAACATATAATAATGTAGCTTGTTTACCGTCTTTCGTTGCTGCTAGCTGTAAGCCAAATCGTTCGGCCGTGCTTTGCGTCAAATCAAATTCAACGTTAAGCTCGCAGCTAATAGATTCGATATTGGTGTTTTTAAGCTCATTAGTAAGGGTTAATTCCTCAAATGATTTTGGCTTTTCTCGTAATGCTTCAAGCTCTTTGATGGGACGATTTCTAACTTTATTATCTTGATCTAAAATGAGCTCGCGGGGTAAGGTAAATGCTCCAGCCCATTTATCTTTTTTACTTGGCATGATTGATTCCCACATATCCATCCAAGCAAAAATTAAACGCCGGCCATCAGCAGCAAGAAATGATTGAGGTGCATAAAAATCATGACCAAAATCCATTTCTTGAAAAGGTTTAATCATTGAGAATTGTTGCCCTGGTTGCCAATCACCTACAAGGTAACCTGATTGAAAGCGATTACGATATTGATAACCTTTTGCTTTCATGCCTTGTGGCGAAAACATAAGGATCCATTTATCACCAAGTGGAAAAAAGTCAGGGCATTCAAGCATATAAACATCAGGATCGATATCACTCACCAAAACATGGTCAAATTGCCAATTTTTTAGATCATCCGATCGAAATAACAAAACTTGCCCGACATCTTGTGGGGTTCGTTGACCGACTACCATCCACCATTTACCATCTTTTTGCCACACTTTAGGATCGCGAAAGTGCATAATCCCGCTTTTTGGCGTAAGTATGATGCCTTGTTTTTCAAAATGAATACCATCTTTACTAGTTGCAAGACATTGGGTTTGCTCAATTTGCTCATCATTACCTTGCCCATTTAACCAAATATGACCAGTATAAAATAAACATAATTTGTCATTATTATCCACCGCCGATCCCGAAAAGCAGCCTGATTTATCAAATTCTTGATCAGGAGCAATGGCTATTGGTAGCCTTTTCCATGTGACTAAATTATCACTAACTACATGCCCCCAATGCATTGGTCCCCAGTTTTCATCATAAGGATGATGCTGATAAAAAGCATGATATTGACCTTTAAAATAAATTAAACCGTTAGGATCATTCATCCAACCAGCAGATGGTGCTAAATGAAAATGCGGATAATATTGTTTATTCATTACTTTTTCTAAATTTTTGACAGCTTGATTGGCTTTATCAATAGCAGTAGACATAAAAATCCCCTTTTTATCCAATATTAGATACCTTTATCTAAATAGTATCCTAATTTAATTGTTAACGTTAACTATTAATGTGGTTAGCGATAAAATATGTGATGATAGTCACATATTTCTAATATCAACGATGAATTTTTTGTTAAATAATTTAGTTTATGGCAGACTTCTAAAAACAAGCCATAATTAATTGAACAAAAAATTAAACATCAATGATGTTATTAAAAAGTAAAAAAGATGATGTATTTTACAGAGATAGAGTAATCTATGCTTATGGTAGATTACCGCAGTAACTAACTATAATCGAGTTGAAAAATGAATAATACTAAAGTTTGGTCCCTTGGGGATGCTGTCATTGATTTGTTGCCATTTGGTGATATGAATTATCAAGCTTGCGCTGGTGGGGCGCCAGCTAATGTCGCAATTGGTGTTGCAAAATTAGGATTACCTTCCGCTTTTATTGGTCGGGTGGGCAATGATCCTTTTGGTGAATTTATGGAAACGACTTTCCGTAAATATCACGTTGATTGTCAAAGCCTTGAAAAAGACGAACAACATCGAACAAGTACTGTGGTTGTCGATTTAGGTCAAAATGGCGAACGCAGCTTTACGTTTCTTGTGTCACCTTCAGCTGATCAATTTTTGTCTCAGCAAGCAATACCTGATTTCAACCAAGATATTTTACATTTTTGTTCTTTGGCCCTCGTCGGGCATACTTGCCGGCAAACAGTCAAAACAGCAATCGAACGTCTTACAGCTAAAAGTGGCTTAATCAGCTTTGATGTTAACTTGCGTGAGCAGATGTGGACAAATAAAAACGAAATGCGCACAACTATTACGCAATTTTGCCATGATGCCGATATCCTCAAGTTATCGGACGAAGAACTATTTTGGTTAACACAATGCAATGATTGGCATGAAGCACTAAGTAAACTACAACAACACTATGAAGCACCATTAAAGCTCATTACCAAAGGTAAAGATGGCAGTATTGTATTATGGCAAGGTAAAACCTTTACTTTTGATTCGTTTCATGTAAATAGCGTTGATACCACTGGCGCGGGTGATGCTTTTGTAGCAGGATTATTAAGCAGTATTGCATCATCAGGCATGCCAGAAGATAAGCTCATGTTAGAAAGCATGATGACTATAGCTAGTGCTTGTGGTGCCTTAGCAACTACTCAAAAAGGCGCATTAACCGCATTACCTGATAGTGTATTTTTACAATCATTTATTAGCGATAACCCTACATTAACGGCGAAACAAATGACCTAACAAAAAGTGCCACTAATGGGGCAGTAAAACATAATTTTGGTTGTCAACTGCCCTTACTTAAATTTAATTCATTGTTTATTAAAACTAAATAATATTTAGCACTGGCCACATTGTGATCTTGCCCAATGATCTATTATAAAAACATCATCAATAGTTGACGGTTCAGGAAAAGTTAATTTTTCTAAGGTTTTTGATACATTTTTAGCAATATCCATAAATCCGATTTTATTTTGCAAAAAAGCCTCAACCGCAACTTCATTGGCAGCATTGAGCGCTGTGGTAGCCGCTTGCCCTTGATTAAAGGCATCGATTGCCAATTTTAAACATGGATAACGGTCAAAGTCAGGTTGTTTAAATGTTAACGACGAAATTTGCGTAAAATCTAAAGGTGGTACGCTTGAAGGCACACGACCGGGATAAGACATGGCATAAGCAATTGGCGTGCACATATCAGGCACACCGAGTTCAGCCACCACACTACCATCTTGATAACGTACCATTGAATGGATGATTGATTGCGGATGAATAATAATTTCCATTTCGTCGGCACTGGCATTAAATAGCCAACGAGCTTCAATATATTCCAGCCCTTTATTCATCATCGTTGCCGAATCGACAGATATTTTTTTACCCATCGACCAATTAGGGTGAGCAATCGCTTGCTCAGGGGTGACATGTGCAAGATTGGCTAAATCCCAATCACGAAATGGTCCACCAGAACCCGTTAACACGATTTTAGTAATGCCATGATCGGCAAGGTTAGTAAAACCTAAATTATGCTGTACCATCGTTGGTAAACTTTGGAAAATGGCATTATGTTCGCTATCTACTGGCAACAACTTGGCACCATACTCTTTAACCGCCTGCATAAACAAATGCCCACAGGTTACTAGCGATTCTTTATTGGCCAGCAAAATACGTTTACCTTTTTTAATGGCAGCAAGGGTTGGCTTTAGTCCAGCCGCACCCACAATAGCCGCCATAACTTGATCTATTTCTGGCAATTGCGCTAAATCACAAATGGCTTGTTCACCACTTAACACTTCAACATCCAATTTTAGATTAGCAAGATTTGCTCTTAATTGAGCAGCCGCTTGCTCTGTTGCCATGGCAACGTATTTTGGCTTAAAGTCTAAACATTGCTCAGTCATTTTTATCACATTATTGCCACCAACTAAAGCATAAGCTTTAAATTGATGTGGATTTTGAGCAATAACGGTTAAAGTACTACAACCAATTGAGCCAGTCGATCCTAAAATTGCGATATTTTTCATATTAATACATCAAGTTAATGTTATAGTTATTGAAAAAAGTGATAAATTCCTTAGCAGGCGCTTTATCTGTAATAATTTGATTAAACAGCGTTAACTCGCCAATAAAAGCCGGCTTAACTTGATTAAATTTAGTATGATCGGCAATCAAAATATTCTGACCTGATTTTTTTATAGCTTGCAATTTCATATCAAGCTCATCAAAATGATAACAAGTTACACCTTGTTCAATATCGATCCCCGCGGCCGAAATAAACGCTTTATTTGGGCAAATCGAATTTAATTCACTATGCTGTCCAATAGCGCTAAAAATCGCATTATTAGCCTGATAATGACCACCACATAAAATTGTCTTACAATTAGATTTATTTTGTAATGCTAAAAATGCGTTTAATGAATAACAGATAGCGGTAAAAGTAACGGAATCATCAATAGCATCAATAATAAAAGGTATTGAGGTACCGCAATCAAAAAAGACGGTATCATTATCAAAAACTAATTTGCTTGCCCGTTTAGCAATGTGTAACTTTTCGTTAACTTGTTTATCTTGTTGGTCTGAAACAAAATATCGTGTTGCTTGATAACGAGCATCGCTGACAATATAACCACCTAAAACACTTAATGAGGCAGAAACACTATTTAAATCTCGCCGAATGGTCATTTCTGAAACCGCTAACAGCTTAGCAGCATCTTTTAAATGAATCTTATCAGTTTTTGTTAAAATTTGAATGAGCTCATTAATTCTTTTTTGTGATTGCATTTCCATTCAGATTCCATCAACGACAATAAGCAACATAACGTCGCTTATTGATGGGTTTATTGATTAATAATTGCTTGATGATGTAGTGTTACCATAAACAATAGCAATACCTGCACTTGCGCCTAATCGTGTTGCACCCGCTTGGATCATTGCTTCCGCCGTTTCACGATTGCGAATACCACCAGACGCTTTCACACCCATCTTATCGCCCACGGTTTTGCGCATTAATTTAACATCTTCAACAGTGGCACCAGCAACACTAAAGCCTGTTGAAGTCTTAACAAAAGCCACTCCGATTTCTTTACAAATGGTGCAGACTTTAACAATTTCTTCTTTCGTTAATAAACAGGTTTCTAAAATGACTTTTAATGGCACTTGACCACAAGCTTTAAATACCGCTTCGATATCATTTTTAACAGCGTCCCAATCATTGCTTTTTAACCAGCCTACATTAATCACCATATCGATTTCTTGTGCGCCCGCTTTAATCGCCATTTCGGTTTCATAAGCTTTAGCACAAGTCAGCATAGCACCAAGTGGAAAACCAACGACCGAACAAACTTTAACATCACTGCCATTGAGTAAGCTTGCAGCTAAAGGAACATAACCTGAATTCACACAAACAGAATAAAAATGATATTCCTTGGCTTCATCACAGAGTTTACGAATTTGATCTTCCGTCGCATTCATTGCGAGTAAAGTATGATCAATATACTTTGCATAGCTCATAACGAGATCCTTAAATTGTCTTTGTAATAATGTCTAATAAATATTGTTAGTAGGTAAATGAATAGTAATGTTACAAAAATAACAAAGATAAAGCCATAATGTTATTATAATAACATTATGTAACAATTGTATAAAATAGTACAGTCAAAAATAGCTTTTTAAAAAGCAGAGCGCGATCTTACAAAGATTAGATTTAAAAAAGTAAGATTTTTTGTGATGTGTTTAATTTAGCTATTCTTTTATATGCCAATTTTACCACTGCTAACACCGCTTTCGGCGTTGGCAGGTCACTTACGCAACCAATTCGCTTCGTTATTTAATTAGTTCACCGATCTTGTAAGCGAAAGGTCGTGCCTTACGCAGCAACCTTTCTTAAATAGCCTCGGCTAGATTAGTCCATATCAACCTCACGACCAAGGACTAGGGTTTAAGGACCGAGGCGCAAAAAGTCTGGCTAGAGTCTCTCGACCGGTATCTGTATATCTCACCAGTGCCTATCCACACAATGAACCGGTCGAACCGTTCACTATCCGGAGTAGCGTCACTCGTCCAGTGGTCGTCGGTACAACTGGCACCAGGGTAGTTGAGCAAGTTGCCCCACTCAGTGAGGAAACCGGCGTTAATATTGCGCTGGTAATGATTACTAGATGAAGATGGCGTGGTGCCGACTGAACCTTCACAGCCAGAACCACCCATGACACCTATACACTGCGAATTAGTAAAATCCCTTACTCTTGGCATCTGGTAACCGATACTTCTACACCAAGACAATGAATTAAAATAGCCATAGTAATTATATTCACCTCGGGTGACGAACCACTGCTTTAACTTAAATCCATACTTGATAACAGCACTACCATGACTATCTTGACCAACTAACTCGAATGTCGCTGGCAAAGAGGGACGAGGTATATTACCTGGAGAATCGGAATTCATCTGCCCGTTAACGTAACACGTAATCCCCCTGGGCGATCAAAACTACGCCAATCCTCAGCAGATGGGTTAGTCGGAACCACTGTCATACTTGCGGATTACCATGAATGACCGATGGCCAACTCAATGTACTTGGGCCTACCCCACCTATGCCTAAATAAAAGTACAAACCATTAGCACCAGTAGTAGGGAAGTTTTTATCATAATGGGGTCTGTAGACTGGGTAAAGAAGCCCTTATCTGGGTTCCAGATGTTTGATGGACCAGCAAAATGGACAGGCTACACTAATTAGTACCAGTTTAATAAGGTCATTGTTATGATAACCAAAAAACAAAAGGAACCAACAATGACAAATCTCATTTCAAGAAGAGAAAAACGCAGTTTTAGTAATGAATTTAAAAAACAGAGGGTAATGTTATACCAAAATGGTAAAAAACGAGCGGATATTGTCACCGAATACGACCTGACTAAATCCGCATTAGATAAGTGGATTAAGCAATATCAAACCACTGGTGAGTTTACAGCTCAAGCTAATCGTCGTGCTCAAGAAAATGAGCTCATAGCCCTACGTAAAGAGAATAAGCGATTGTTAATGGAGAATGACATCCTAAAGCAAGCGGCGTTGATAATAGGACGAAAATCAAATTAATCACCGAGAATCAACATCGATATAGCTTACGTGCGTTATGTCGATGTTTACAAGTGTCAAGAAATAGCTTCTATTATCAACTACAATTAACCAGTAAAAAAACAGACAAAGAGCTTAGTAAAAAAGTGAAAGCGGTATCTAACGATAACTATCAATCCTATGGAACAAGACGACTACAAGTAGCGCTTAGAAAGAAAAGCATACTATTATCCCGTCGCCGAATTGCTCGAATCATGCAAGAAAATGGATTAGTATCAAAATATACCTGTAAAAAATATCGTGCTAATACAGAACAAAGCAACGAATCAACAGTAAGTAATGAACTTAATCGTGAGTTTACCGTAGGTCAACAACGAAAATAGAGGAAAATAATTTGATAGTCATCTACGTGATGAATGTTTAAAGGAATTTGGCATTCAACGCTCATTAAGCCATAAGGGCTGTCCCTATGATAATGCTGTTGCTGAAGCGACATTATTATTTATTTCGTCTAAAGGGGAAGCTTGTATAAACGGAATGGTAAAAAAGGCGACAATTTGCCAATGCTTCGAATATTAACTGATAGAGGAACGGAGTTTTGTGATGCTATTGAAAAGTATGATTATCAACTTTATCTGACCATTAATGATATTGAACATACTAAGACAAAAACTATGTCGCCACAAACGAATGGGATCTGCGAGCGTTTTTATAAAACTATTTTACATGAGTTTTATATGGTGACATTCCGTAAAAAGCGCTATTCAGATTTAGAAACACTCCAAACAGATCTGGACAATTGGCTGCATCATTACAATAATAAACGAACTCATCAAGGAAAATTGTGCTGTGGTCGAACCCCAATAGAAACATTGCTTGATGGAAAACGGATCTGGGAAGAAAAAATCTGAACCAGATTTAACCTGACAGACACCCAATAAAAACTGGTAACCGTCAGATAAAGAAAACAAACGTTCACAACAGAAATTTATAACGGAGGTAACCAAATGAAACATTGTATTATTTATGCACATCCCTATGAGCTTAGTTTCAATCATGCTATTAAGGATAAAGTTATTAGCCTTATCAACAGTCGTGGAGAACAGTACAATTTGATTGATTTGTATCAGCAACGATTTCAGCCTGTGTTGTCTACTGACGATTTTATTGCACTGCAAAACAATACAGTCAATGATGATGTAAAAAGTCATCAGCAATTGGTAACTGAAGCTGATAATCTCATCTTTATTTATCCTATATGGTGGTTTGGCCAACCTGCCATTTTAAAAGGCTGGATTGATCGAGTATTGTCTTCAGGCTTTGCCTATAAAGATGATGAAAATGGGTTTACTCCACTATTGACGGATAAATCTGCAACGTTAATTGTTACGCTTGGTTCTACACAAGAAGTACTTTTGCAACATGATATGGATGATTTCATGAAAAGTATGATTGTTGGTACATTGAATCTAGTTGGCATAAGTAATGTAAATTGCCAACAGCTTTATGAGGTACCTACGTTAACAGACGAAGATCGTCAAGCTATGCTGGACAATATCTCTATTTAATTATTCCAGCTTAATAACATTGCTAATATAACACTATTAAAAGGTAGCGTTGTATTAGCCTGAGTCTGGGCAGCTTTATTGCTGATGCTGGACTAAAAGTGTGATTAATCGACTTAGATATACGGCCAATTTTGGGTCATGTATTCAATTTTGGACAGGCTACACTAATTAGTACCAGTTTTATAAGGTCATTGTTATGATAACCAAAAAACAAAAGGAACCAACAATGACAAATCTCATTTCAAAAAGAGAAAAACGCAGTTTTACTCATGAATTTAAAAAACAGATGGTAATGTTATACCAAAATGGCAAAAAACGAGCAGATATTGTCGCCGAATACGACTTGACTAAATCCGCATTAGATAAGTGGATCAAGCAATATCAAGCCACTGGTGAGTTTACAGCTCAGGCCAATCGTAGTGCTCAAGAAAATGAGCTCATAGCCCTACGAAAAGAAAATAAGCGTTTGTTAATGGAGAATGACATCCTAAAGCAAGCTGCGTTGATAATAGGACGAAAATCAAATTAATCACCGAGAATCAACATCGATATAGTTTACGTGCGTTATGTCGATGTTTACAAGTGTCAAGAAATAGCTTCTATTATCAACTACAATTAACCAGTAAAAAAACAGACAAAGAGCTTAGTAAAAAAGTGAAAGCGGTATTTAACGATAACTATCAATCCTATGGAACAAGGCGACTACAAGTAGCGCTTAGAAAGAAAAGCATACTATTATCCCGTCGCCGAATTGGTCGAATCATGCAAGAAAACGGATGAGTATCAAAATATACCTGTAAAAAATATCGTGCTAATACAGAACAAAGCAACGAATCAACAGTAAGTAAGCAACTTAATCGTGAGTTTACCGTAGGCCAACAACGCAAAGTGTTAGTGACTGATTTAACTTATGTGAGAGTAAAACAACAATGGCATTACCTTTGTATGATTATTGATGTAAGCAATCGAGAAATCGTGGGACGAAGTGCAGGAAAACATAAAAATGCTCAACTGGTTATGGATGCTATCAGCCAAATCCCTATTAACTTAAATTCAGTTGAGTTATTTCATTCAGATAGAGGAAAAGAATTTGATAATCATCTACTTGATGAATGTTTAAAGGAATTTGGCATTGAGCGTTCATTAAGCCATAAGGGATGCCCTTATGATAATGCCGTTGCTGAAGCAACATTTAAAGCGGTGAAAACTGAATTTGTATCAAACACGATTTTTGATTCACTTGAACAGCTCAGGCTACAATTTAATCACTATGTGGATTGGTTTAATTATAATAGACTGCATTCGTCTTTAAATTACCAGTCACCCATTGAATATAAAATGAATCTATGACCTTATCTTTTTGGTACTAAAAAGTGTGGACATACCACTAGGAACTAGGTAATATTACTGTATACCAAAAGGACATCTTTGTAAGAAATTAGTTTTTTTGTATATTATTTAAATACGATTAATCAAATTTATTTGAAGATTATATTCTTGGCTAAAACCCTAAAGAGCGTTATTAATAATCACTATACTTTATTTGTAACTTTAATTGAAGCTGTAGGCAAGATTGGATAGAGTAAAAATAGTTGACAAATAATATCAACTTTAAAACACTGCTCTTTTATTCCAGATGGAATGTTCTACTGGAATCCATTTATCATCTTTTTCTTCAAACCATACGGTTAGATTTTCTTCTTTATTGCTAGCCCATGTGACTTCCCTAATTTTAATATCCCTGCTTTTTATTTGTTTTTGTGTAAAAAACTTGAATAAACCAGCTCTAAACTCAGTAATAAAACCATCCTTTTTACCCAAAATAAAAGTTTTATCCCATAAAGGGGGATATTTTTTTATTAAACAATCTATAGGTGCCTGTTTTACCTGATTAAAATGTATAAATTTTTTTATGGTATCGTTATCGCTATCATTTAACGCTTTATTAACTATTATAGGATTTTCGTGATTATTTTCTTCCATTATCTTAATTTTATTGCACGGAGATAATAGCAAAATAAATAATATAACGAATCCGCTTTTCTTCATATCTTTATACTATTATTAGGTAACATAGGTTTTAGCTAATTGAGAATATAAGTGGCATTTTGGTTATTCATTTCCTACGATTAGAGTAATATTGCCTTTTAAATACCCCATAGTTAGTACATAACTTACCTAGAAAATTATATTACCTGTTTTAGTCTTTTATATTCAATTTACCTCATATTTATTTAATGTCCCATAAAGTTATTCGGTATTATGAATAATTAGCCATTGTTTTGTTACTTTCCTTGCTTGTTGCAAATTGTTAAAAAATATAAATCTAACACTTCTGGGCGACATGCACGCTGTTTAATAAAATTAATCTCGAAAACATCAGTTGTAAAAAAACCTTACTCTTTATAAGTAAGGTTTAGGAAGTTAACATTAATAAACAAAATTATGCTTCTATAGCAACTCGTAATTTCTTCATTGCATTTTTTTCAAGTTGACGAATCCGCTCAGCTGAAACACGATATTTATCGGCTAGCACTTGCAATGTTGATTTACTATCATCAGAATCTAGCCATCGTGCTTTAATGATATCTTGGCTACGTTCATCTAATTGTGATAATGCATCATGTAACTTATCTGTCGCGTCATTTTCCCAATTATCATTTTCAATTGACTTAGAAAAATCAGAGTTACTATCTTCTAAGTAGAGAGAAGGTGCAACAATTGAATTATCATCATCATCACTATCTACATCAAATGACATATCTTGAGCCGACATACGAGACTCCATTTCAAGCACGTCCTTACGGCTTACACCCAACTCATTGGCCACCATATCAACTTCGGCATTATTAAACCAACCTAAACGTTGTTTGGTCTTTCTTAGGTTAAAAAATAGCTTTCTTTGTGCTTTGGTTGTTGCAACTTTAACAATACGCCAATTTTTAAGTACATATTCATGAATTTCAGCTTTTATCCAATGGATTGCAAATGAAACTAAACGCACCCCAATTTCTGGATTAAAACGACGCACAGCCTTCATTAAACCGATATTACCTTCTTGGATCAAATCCGCCTGTGGTAAACCATACCCTGAATAACCACGAGCAATATGAGCGACAAAACGTAAATGAGACAAAATAAGTTGTCTTGCGGCATCGACATCGTCATGATAATAAAGTTTTTCACCCAATGATTTTTCTTCTTCTGCAGTTAGCATTGGATAAGTGTTAACCATACGAACATATGATTCAATGTTACCTTGTGGAATTAAAGCACCTACTTGGATTTTTATATCAGTATTCATTTAACTCCCCCTTTATCTTAACTAATTCTTGTTACATAAATTAGATGTAACAATCAAAAAACGTAAAACTACTGTCTATTTATTACTTTGACCTTCAGACTATAAATTAGTTCATCCTTTTTATGTAAAATCAATAAAAATATCCCTAAGTTAGCTACTCATCAATACTAATATATATTTTAGTTAGTTACGTAGAAATAGCTAGGTAATTTTTGTCATTTTTAAATATTTTTTTGTTGCAACAAATGATGAAAACCATCCAATAATTATAGTAATAAGTAAAATTAATAGGCTTTCATCCCATAATAAACCTTCAATATGAATTATTGTTCCAAAAGCATCAGAAACATTCAATATGATTGCTTCTATTTGAAAAATAAATATTTCTGATAATGCCAACGCAATAATAGTGCTAATAAAACTAATAAAAATTCCACTATATAAAAAAGGGCGTAGAATAAAACCTTCTGTTGCGCCAATTAATTGCATAACAATTATGGTTTGTTTTCTAGCAAAAATATTCAAACGAATACTATTACCTATTACAAGTGATACAGCAATAATCATAAAGATTGAAATAACCCAAACAATAGATTTCACCATATTTGTTAAAGCAGTTAATTTAGTAAACCAGCTATCATCTAACTTTATATCATCTATCCCCTCAATATTGAGTAATTCAGCTTGTAACCGATGCACTACCTCTGTATTTTTTGCTTCTTCTTTAGGTATAACAATCGCCACTGCCGGTAATGGGTTTTCATCTAATAGATCTAATGCACTGCTAAAACCAGACCATGCCTTAAACTCTTCTTTTGTTTCTTCTCGAGAAAGGTAATCAACTCTATCAACCTCGATATAATATTTAAGTTTGCTCAATAATTCAGCTGTCTGCTCTGAAGTTAATTCTTTATTAATATAAACAGTGAGATTCGGTGTTGGGTACCATTTATGTGCAGCTTGATTAGCATTCTTCCAAAGTAAATAGCTAATAGTGGGTAACATAATAGAAATTGCAATAACAAAAATAGTCAGTAATGATGCAAAAATATGTTGTGTAAAATCATTAAATGTATTGCGCCAAGCATAACCAATTTGCCTTTTCCAACGAGACAAAAAGTTATTTTGATTTTCTTTCGATTTAGCAGAATTACGTGTCAATTTTTAACCTCTAAACGCCCTTCAGTTAAATGCAATATTCTATGATGCTTGCGGCGAATAAGTCCCATATTGTGTGTTGCCATCAAGACGGTTACACCTGCTTGATTGAATTCTTCAAAAAGTTTTAAAATATCTTTTGATAGTTTATCGTCTAAATTACCTGTCGGTTCATCGGCAAGCAAGACGCTTGGATGGTTAACAATTGCTCGAGCAATTCCCACTCTCTGCTGTTCTCCTCCCGATAATTGTATTGGGTAAAATTTCATTTTATCTATCAATCCGACCTTATCCAACGACGCTGAAACTCGGCTACGAATTTCTTCTGCGGGTTTACCTAAAATAATCAATGGAATAGCAACATTATCATAAACGGTATGGTCCATTAATAACTGATGATCTTGAAACACCATGCCAATAGTGCGACGTAAAAATGGCATATCATGTTTTTTTAGATTTGAAACATCAATGCCATTTAATAACACTTTACCATCATTAGCTTTCTCTAAACCACAAGTTAACCGCATTAACGTACTTTTACCTGCACCAGAATGTCCTGTTAAAAATGCCATTTCTCCGGGTGATAAAGTAAAACTTATATTCTGCAGTGCTGGCTTACCACCAGAATAAATCTTACTTACGCGCTGAAATTGGATCATGAATTTTCTCTATTCATCTTTTTCATCAAATAGGGCATTGATAAAATCATCGGCAACAAAAGGTCTCAAATCTTCAATTTTTTCACCAACGCCGATATAACGTATAGGAATATTAAATTGATCTGCAATACTGAAAATAACACCACCTTTTGCCGTACCATCTAATTTAGTTAATGTCAAACCTGTCACACCTACTGCTTCATTAAATAGTTTAGTTTGGCTAATAGCATTTTGGCCGGTACCGGCATCAATAGCTAACATGATCTCATGAGGAGCTGTTTCATCTTGTTTTTTTATCACTCTGACTATTTTTTTCAATTCATCCATTAAATGAGATTTATTTTGCAAACGCCCTGCTGTATCGGCAATTAACACATCTATTTTTTTTGCCTTTGCTGCTTGTATTGCATCAAAAATAACGGAAGCTGAATCAGCATTAATATGCTGCGCAATAACAGGAATATGATTCCTTTCACCCCAAACTTGCAGCTGTTCAACGGCTGCTGCACGAAAAGTATCACCAGCAGCAAGCATAACTGATTTACCTTGCTGTTGAAATTGACGAGCTAATTTGCCAATTGTCGTGGTTTTGCCTACACCATTAACACCAACCATTAAGATAACAAATGGATTATGGTTACTCACCTCTAAAGGTTTATCTACCCCATCTAAAATAGACTTCATTTCTTGTTTTAAAAGTTCTTGAAGAGCATCAGCATCTTTTAATTCTTTTCTTGAAGCCTGTTGAGTTAACGAGCTTATTAGTTTTTGTGTAGTATCAAAACCAACATCAGCAATAATAAGTTGCTCTTCTAGCTCTTCAAATAAAGCATCATCAATTTTTTTTCCTTTGAATAAACTTAGAAAACCAGCTCCAATATTCTGTTTAGTCTTAAAAAGACCTTTTTTTAAACGAGAGAAAAACCCTTCTTTTTTTTGTTCAACCATAAATAATTCATCCCATGATCACCTAAATATCATTTTATCTTATTTTAGAATAAAGCCCAATTAATTCGATATTTTTAGAAATTATAAAAGATAGAATTCGTTGATCATAGCCAATATTGGTTATAAATAAAGATCTTGAGTTGTGATATATCGCCATTCATTTAATGGCAACTGATGAGCAAACAGATTGTATGCGCCTATTTGAACTCTAACCAATCTTAAACAAGGAAAACCAACAGCGGCACACATACGCCTAATCTGTCGATTTTTTCCTTCTGTGATTGTAATGCTTACCCATGAAGTTGGTATTGTTTTGCGCTCTCTAATAGGAGGAACTCTTTGCCATAATTGCAATGGTTCATCAAGAAAAGTTACTATAGCCGGTGCGGTATAAAATTCTTTTAATTGAATTCCTTTTCTTAACCTATCTATAGCTTTTTGATTAATAATGCCTTCCACCTGTACCCAATATGTTTTGGGTAATTTAAACTTTGGTGAGCTGATTTTTGCCTGTAATTTACCATTATTTGTTAACAATAATAACCCTTCGCTATCAGTATCTAAGCGTCCAGCAGGATAAAAATTAGGTAATGTGATATAGTCTTTTAATGTTTGATATTTTCCATGCACCGAAAATTGTGTCACAACATTAAACGGTTTATTAAAGGCAATTAGTGAACTCATTTCA
The DNA here is from genome assembly GCF_001690895.1 of Gilliamella sp. Nev5-1. Lineage (NCBI taxonomy): Bacteria > Pseudomonadati > Pseudomonadota > Gammaproteobacteria > Orbales > Orbaceae > Gilliamella > Gilliamella sp. Nev5-1. The sequence goes on from NZ_LZHO01000073.1 coordinate 66,813, forward strand.
TTCCAACATCAACTTATCATCTTCAATCCGTTATTCTTCGGACTATCCGCTCTAGATATTACTATACAAATCAGAGCTCCATTAAATAAAATACCAAACGTAAAAAAGCCCAGCATCGCTGCTGAGCTTCACTAAATTTAAAAGTCTGGCGGCACCCTACTCTCACATGGGTAATACCCACACTACCATCGGCACTACGGCGTTTCACTTCTGAGTTCGGCATGGGGTCAGGTGGGACCACCGCGCTATTACCGCCAGACATATCCTGTCTTCTCTTCTCTCAATTACCATGTATTATCTCATATCCACAGCAATTGCTCAATCCGGAACAAACTGCTCTCTCATTTATTAAACAATTTAAAGTCAATCTCTCTAAATATATCAACTTCAATCATCCTATCGCGTAACTCCAAAACAACTCCGAGTTGTAAGGTTAAGACTCTCGGTTCATTAGTATCAGTTAGCTCAATGTATCACTACACTTACACACCTGACCTATCTACGTCTTAGTCTCAAACGGACCTTACTGAATCTCTTCAGGGAAAACTCATCTCAAGGCTAGTTTCGTACTTAGATGCTTTCAGCACTTATCTATTCCGCACGTAGCTACCGGGCAATGCAATTGGCATCACAACCCGAACACCAGCGGTGCGTTCACTTCGGTCCTCTCGTACTAGAAGCAAACCCTCTCAATTTTCCTACGCCCATGGCAGATAGGGACCGAACTGTCTCACGACGTTCTAAACCCAGCTCGCGTACCACTTTAAACGGCGAACAGCCGTACCCTTGGGACCTACTTCAGCCCCAGGATGTGATGAGCCGACATCGAGGTGCCAAACACCGCCGTCGATATGAACTCTTGGGCGGTATCAGCCTGTTATCCCCGGAGTACCTTTTATCCGTTGAGCGATGGCCCTTCCATTCAGAACCACCGGATCACTATGACCTACTTTCGTACCTGCTCGAGCCGTCACTCTCGCAGTCAAGCTAGCTTTTGCCATTGCACTAACCTCCTGATGTCCGACCAGGATTAGCTAACCTTCGTGCTCCTCCGTTACTCTTTGGGAGGAGACCGCCCCAGTCAAACTACCCACCAGACAGTGTCCCTTACCTCGATTCAGAAGTATAGGTTAGAACATCAAACATTAAAGGGTGGTATTTCAAGGTCGACTCCACACACACTGGCGTGCATGCTTCTTTGCCTCCCACCTATCCTACACATTAAGGCTCAATGTTCACTGTCAAGCTATAGTAAAGGTTCACGGGGTCTTTCCGTCTTGCCACGGGTACACCGCATCTTCACGGCAATTTCAATTTCACTGAGTCTCGGGTGGAGACAGCCTGGCCATCATTACGCCATTCGTGCAGGTCGGAACTTACCCGACAAGGAATTTCGCTACCTTAGGACCGTTATAGTTACGGCCGCCGTTTACTGGGGCTTCGATCAAGAGCTTCTGC
>NZ_LZHO01000074.1:0-1226 GCF_001690895.1 Gilliamella sp. Nev5-1
CCTGATTTTTTAATATTTCCAAATTTTAAATCATTATCTGATATAAAATTTTGGTGAGATTGAAATACTTGATTATATTGCTCAAAAGTAGGATATGTCATAACCTTAACCAATTAATTTATTTTAAGAATGATTAATGTTGAGTCATCTATTTTCATTTTTTTATTTTTCCGTGCTTCCATTACCTTTGTATAAAAAAACTCATTTAAGTTACTCAAATTGTTTTGTAAATTGAGTATATTTGTTAGATTTGTAGAACTTTTTAATAAATTAAAAGAATTAATAAGCCAATCAGCTAAAGCATCCGTACACAAGAACAAATAGTAATCATTATATTTACTTAAATTTACATACTTAGTGTATTTATCAAAATCAAAAGTGTTAAAGTTTTTCTTAGTTGAAACCAGTTGAGGACAGTTTTTAAAATCAGGAATATCAAAAATTTTCTGATATTCGTATTTATGATTATTCTTACAATTCCTATAAGCCCTTGTCTTTTTTTTCACACGTGATCTTTTCCTTTTTAAATAGTTTTTTGAGGACTTTTTAAATAAAAAAATACAACTATCACCAATACAAGTAATTTTTAAGCTATTTTTAATTTGACTATAATTTACACCTATAAAAGTGGCAAAACTTCCCCTTTGATAAGCCTCAATTTGGGTCCAAGTCATATTATGAATATCATGTTGTTTCGCATAATCTTTCTCGGCTGAAATTAAATATTCGTCAAATGATGAAAAAGTTTTACCAACAAATTTTTGACATAATATTTTTGCCCATAATTTGGAATCGTATGACTCTGTCGCCCCATCTGATATTGCTATACTTAAATTATCATCTGATATAGCCCATGAATCTTCATTTAAAGATTCATGATCCAAAATAAAATCTTTTTCTATATTAAATTGATAATTACCATTATCCAATGTGTCTTTAGAAATAGAACCCAAAAATATTTTTTTTATCATCTCAATTGTGCCGCTCTAGTTCCAATTTCAAAGAAGTCTGCAATTTCAGCAGCCTCAGCATTGAACATAAAACCTCTTGATTCACTAGATACACTGTACCCTTTCCCTTGAGCGAAATTAACTAAATTCGATGGCAATAAGCTAGACATTCTAAATAACATTTTTGCATAAGAATCTGGTAAATTAAATTCACCAGATGGAAATTTAATTGCAGCACCACTTAATGTACTAACATGAAGATTTAGTAACAATACT
>NZ_LZHO01000075.1:0-4139 GCF_001690895.1 Gilliamella sp. Nev5-1
GTAATTTGAAGAAAAATTGACCTTTCCCCAATAATTGTAGCTACCCCCTAAAATAGTACAGCCAAAAAGTAGGAAATTCTCTATGATAAAAGTAAAAGAGGATTCAATGATGAAAAAATGACTGAAAATCAAATCGTCGCTATTTTAAAAGAAGCTGAAGCGGGTATTCCTGTCAAGGAACTCTGCCGTAAATAGGGCATGGGTAATTCAACTTTTTATCAATGGCGGGAAAAATAGGGCGGTATGGAAACTTCAGACATCAAACGTCTAAAAGAACTCAAGGCGGAAAACCGTAAGCTTAAGCAGATGTTTGCCGAACTGAGCTTAAAATCCCAGCTTCAGGAAGAAATCATAAAAAAGCTTTAGTGCCAACAGGGGCACGTAAAACGTGGGCACAGCAACTACAACAAAATCATTCAGTTACTATTGCTATGAGTTGTGCCATTGTTGGTTTAAGCCGTTGTGCTTACTATTATCAAGCTAAGTTACAGGATGATTCGGTGATTGTTTCGGTGTTGAATGCTATCACAGACCGGCATTTACGCTGGGGCTTTCCTAAATGTTTTAATCGTATCAGAAAGCTCGGCTATCAATGGAATCATAAACGGGTATATCGGGTGTATTGTGAGTTAAAACTGAATCTTAAAACAAAACGAAAACAACGAATTCCACCTCGGGAGCCAGAAAAGTTATTGGCTCCCAATAAACAAGGTGAATGTTGGTCAATGGATTTTATGAGTAATAGTCGTTGCAATCAACGTCGTTTTAGAGCCTTCAATGTGATAGATGATTTTAACCGTGAGGCATTAGGCATTGATATTGGCGTGAGTTTACCCGCAGGGAGAGTGACTCGTTATTTGGATAAATTGGCGGAGTATCATGGTTACCCGTTAAAAATACGGGTAGATAATGGACCTGAATTTACAGGAAAAACCTTTACCAACTGGGCTAAATTACATGGTATAACCATTGTTTATATAGAGCCTAGTAGCCCATATCAAAATGGCTATATTGAACGATTTAATCGTACCTATCGTACTGAAGTACTCGATTTATATCTTCTTAACAACTTAGCACAAGCAAGGAGAATAACCGAAGAAGGGTTAACGATTTATAACACCGAAAGACCACATGAGGCATTAAATAACATGACACCGCTCGAATATAAAACATTAAAACAGGCAGCTTAATTTTCTACGTGAGTTGTGTACTAAGTTTGGGGTATTTACAGTCGAACACCAATGGAAACATTGCTTGATGGAAAACGGATCTGGGAAGAAAAAATTTGAACCAGATTTAACCTGACAAACACCCAATAAAAACTGGTAATTGTCAGATTAGGTTTGAGCTAGTACATATGTAGATAACATATTTATTATCTACATAAATCAATATTTATCATAGAGTAAATATAAGGTTGCTACAACATTCTAACATAGTCTTTCCACCTTATCGTTATGCAATGCCATTCTGTACAAGGATGGTGTATTTAACTATAGCAAAAAAGCAGACGTATAATTTATCCTCTGTTATAATCGCTTTCTTTTTGAACTTAATGTTATGTTTTGAAGTACATTTTAGAATTATTTTAAATCGCCTTGATTTTATCGATTTTTTTAGCACAAATAGCAAAAAAAGAATATGTTAATATTTAAGGTTAAAAATTAATAGTTAATCGGCTATTTATTGAAAGGAATTAATGACCATGATACTTGATAATAATCAAAAATTAGGACTTTTTTGTCTTACATTATTTTCTGTTTTTTTCATTATTTTAATGCAAGTTCATTTAATGCCTGCAGTGATTGCAGGTTTATTAACCTATACCTTAACTCAGAAATTAGATGATTTTCTATCACGAAAAATGATGCGCTTTAGCCATCGATCAAAATTAGTTTCTGTATTAGTCCTAACGACTCTGATTATTGGTATTTTTATTGGTGGTTTTTGGTATTTATTTGCTTGGTTTGTTGATATGGCTAAGCATCCTACCGAAACGTTAACAAATATGAAATTAGTGGTAAACAATGTAATAAACAGTCTTCCACCAAGTATTACTCATTATTTGCCAGATGATTTAGATGAAGTTAAATCCACGATAATGGTTTATCTTAAAGATCATATATTCTATCTACAATCTATCATTAAAAAAGTATTTCACGATTTAATCATATTAATTGTGGGAATGATTATTGGGTTAATTCTTGGTTATAAAGAAAATAAACGTAACGTTGATTACAACAAAGTTGAACAAAGACCACTAACTAAAGCCCTAAAAGCAAGTTTAAACCGATTAGTTGTAGTATTCCAGTATGTTGCTATGTCACAAGTTGTGATTGCATTATTTAATACAATAATGACGTCTATTTTGTTATTTATTATTCTGCCTGTGTTTGGTATTCATTTACCGTTTAGCAAAAGTTTAGTCTTAGCCACATTTGTTTTTGGACTTATTCCAATTATTGGAAACTTAATTGTTAACGCATTAATCTTTGTTGTTGCATTTACAGTATCATTCACTGTTGCGATGGCGATTATTGTTTATTTAATTTTAATTCATAAAATGGAATATGTACTTAATGCCAAAATAGTTGGAACAAAAATTCATGCAGGCATTTGTGAATTATTAATTGCGATGCTATTTTTAGAAACACTTTTTGGTGTGATTGGTTTAATCTTTGCACCTATTTTTTATGCATTTATAAAATTATCGTTAAAAGAGTTAGAAATTATTTAATTTGAAAATAATCAATGTGTTATATATTAGCAGTGATTTCATTTACGTAGACAACTATTTACAATAAATCTATTACTGGGTAATCATATCTCGATATTACCCAGACTCAATATACTAACTGTAAATACCCTAATGAAGCGACAATTACGCTATTAGGGCTAAAAGCAGGACAGCCAAATACGTCGTTCTCTCCCACAACGTTTATTATTTATGCTGATCAAGCGCAAACTAAACCTATATATAGTTTTACAATTAACAAATGGTTTATTTTATTAGAGGATGGTAAACGAACATTTAAAGAAAGTAGAGAGTATTGTGAAAGCATTGGGTACCGCCTTCCTACTGTACCTGAATTAACCAATGTTAAAAATGTTGAGCTAAATTGGCATCAAGGATACCCTACTGGTAAAGAAGGGTTCTCTAAGGTACAACTTGGAGGAGGAATCATTTCAGAATGGGGCTCTGATGTTTTTAGGCTAGATCGTCATATTTATAGAAAATTTTGGTCGAATAATCGCCATAAGAATGATAACTACTACTTAGTTGATGTTTATAGATTGATATTTTCAGAACCAATAACAGAACAAATTGGCTACGCACTTTGTATTTCACCGTAATCTTTAAACGGCAGCCGCACAGCAATAACAACGGGTGATTTAATACAGATAGAGCAATACTTTGTAGATAGAAAGGTAATATTAAAATGATTTATTTTGGTTTAGGAGCGACGTTATGATATATGTAGTAACAGAAACAACTAATTAATGCGTAAGAGCAACTAACCATAAAATAATTTTTATTTATATCGTAGTGCCAATATGTAATGATAATTCAAATCTAGGATTTAAAGATTTAGCTTGTGATGTATTGTTCAATATTGCATTGTTTAGGCACGGTTACCGCTGTAAAAAAAGCGTCAGAAAACCAATTGATTTTATTTAAGTTTTTTTTGTTGGATTAACCGCCGTGTAGGCGGTTAATTATTGATGCTTTACAATAAAACAGCAGTGGATTTGCTTGTTGCGTTTAAAATCAAGCGAAAGTGTTTTATTGGTAATTTCTTGATAGGTAAGTCCTAGATCTTGCATACCACTGCTATCCATCTTAAAACCACGTTTATTATTCGAAAAGAGGATAGTGCCATTAGGTTTTAGCAAGCGTTTTAGATCCGCCATTAATTTTAGGTGATCTCGTTGCACATCAAAGGTATTATTCATACGTTTGGAATTCGAAAATGTTGGCGGATCGATAAAAATTAAGTCGAATTGTTCATCGGATTGAGATAAATAAAGCAAACAGTCAGCCTGAATTAATCGGTGCTTTTTACCTGTTAAACCATTTTGTTTTAAATTACGATCTGCCCATTCTAAATAGGTGCGTGACATATCAACGGTAGTGGTTG
>NZ_LZHO01000076.1:0-889 GCF_001690895.1 Gilliamella sp. Nev5-1
ACTCAAGAAACCTACTTTTAAAATTCAACCCCATGTAATGATTAGTACGCATTAAAAAACGGTTTTCGCTGCGCACTGAGTGCGCATTTTTGCACTGGCTTCCATTAAAATAGTTTTTTGACTGGAAACTAGAATTATTGCTAATCAAGAAAAATGATTTAATCTTTTTGGTGGCGTTAATCCCGTCAAAATAGCAATTTAAGCGATTATTTAGAGATTGGGTAGCTAGGGTGTTAAATGAGCATGTAGTCATCATAATTAAGCCACCTGTGCCATATGACGGATCAAATAAGCATGAGATAACTTTATTAGCTCAGCTTTTCTCTGATGATAGTCGTAACCAATATGGATTAATGTTATATTTGCGTTCTCAAGGTATGCGATATGGTTTAATTCAAATTCGTTTAGGTGGTCACGAATATTACCAGTAAGATTATTGGCTTTCTTGTATTTGCTTGATGTAGTACCTAATACGATGCGGTTAATCATATCGAATTCATTAGTAAATACGGTGTTATTTGCGCTTTTTCCCAGTGCTTTACGTTGCTCTGTTAAAGCGTCACACATAGGACGGCTATAATCTGCGACTTTTAAACGTGCTTTTAATCGATTAAGCGCTTTCTTCTGGATTGCTGGTGCGATTTCTTTAAGGTGTCCTTCACAACGTATAAAGTACTTTCTTATTGCTCGTCCTTTCTCGTTGTTTTCAATCATCGCCAATTCTTTAGCGGTTCCAATTGTTAATAAGTAATCTTTTTCTGGCCTACCTCGTTGGGTATTTTTCCCCAAAACTGGGGAATATTGTTTATTATTTGTGCTTTGATTCACCAATTCGGGGGAATAATCCAATAGCAAATAATCATCATTTGGACTCAATGCGTACTCATCA